>CBDUSV010000045.1:0-13742 GCA_965369885.1 uncultured bacterium | reverse complement strand
GGCAACATCACCATCGATCTCGGCACCGGGCTGACGGGCGAGACCTCGACCACGGTCAGCGCCACCTCGCCGATACAGAACTATCTGAACGACCCGGCGATCAGCACCAGTGACCAGACCTTCCAAATCAGCAATAGCGAAGGGGTGCTTGGCACGGTTACTTACAGTGCAACCGACAGCCTGCTTGATATTTCCACCAAAATTACCGCCATCAGCGGCGTCTCCGCTTCCATCGTTTCGGTCGACAGCACCTTCCGTCTCGAGGTCACCGATGACAGCAACGACACCCTGACCTTTCACACCGACACCGACAATTTGCTCAGCCAGCTTGTCATGACCGACAACGGCAGCTCCATCCTGTCGGCCAATATCGGCGGCGACGCCGACGGCACCGATAACGGCACCGTCACGGTCAACGGCAATATCATCACCGTGACCAGCACCTCAACCGCCGAAGACCTGAAAGTCCTCTATACCGGCAATAGCGACGTCAGTGGCATCAGCCTCGACTATACCGTCGGCTTTGGTGCCACCATGTTTGCCACATTGGACAAGATCCTTCGGCCCACCGATGGAACTCTCGAGACCTCCATCGACGTCTTGGGCGACAACAGCGAATTCTCCCAGAAACGCATCGACGAGATGCTGATACGCCTCGACCAGAAGCGCCAGTCCCTGCTCGACCGCTTCATCCGCATGGAACTGGCCCTGCTCAATTTGAACCGGATGATTGACAGTCTCGAGCAGACCTTTGGCTCGCTAACCAATTCCCAACGCGGTCGTTAGAGCCGGAATTTGCTTAATTCTTAATCTTGTAAACGTAATTTAAATCTTTGATCTATATAAACAAAGTTCCAAAGTAAGGAACGAATCCAGGCTCCAGGAAGGACCGCCCCATGACTCGCAATGCGTCGCAGGAATATCTCACCCAGCAGATCATGACGGCCTCACCGGCGATGCTGGTGTTCATGCTCTATGACAAGGCCATAAGTTCCCTCATGGAGGCCGTCACTGCCATCAAAAATGATGACATCGATACCCGTTGGCGCACCAACAGACGGGCCATGGAAATCGTCTACCACATGCAAGCGACCCTAAACATGGAGCTCGGCGGCGAGGTTTCGGAGAATCTGGACCGGATGTTCAGCTACATCCTCCTTCGTCTGCCCGAAGTCGACCTCAACAATGACCCCAAACCCGCCCATGAGGTCATCAGCCTGCTGGAGCCCCTGCGCGCATCCTGGCAGGAACTGGTCAACCGGGGCGAAGAGCCAGCCAGGGAAGCGGCCCGGATCGCCGCGGAGGCGGGGAACCGGAAGCCCCAAGCGGCGGCGGAAAATACCCAGACCGTCGAGCCGGCCGAGACCTTCGAGCCCATCGTCATCACCGCCTGACACCGGGCTATAGGTTTCCTCCGAACCCGGGCCGAATGGTCCGGGTTTTTTGTTGCCTGGCCGGCCGCTGAATCCGCACCCGGCATAAAATTCCGCCCAGGACAGTTTTTGCCGGGGAAAAAGCGCTGGGTGGCGCGGCGTTATCGTCATTTCAAAAAATTCGTATTAAATTTCAATATGTTGTGTGATTACACGAGTTGGCCCGAAGCTTGCTCCTAAATACAGGATTTTGAATTTCTATGCTTGGAAGGTATCTGAGTCGTGGCTATTTCGGTTACAGACATACTGGTCAAGGGCAATAGGCCCGAGACACAGTTCCCGGCCTCACCCGAGGTGAGCATCGCCACCGGTGCCGCCTTCGACCAGCTTCTTGGCCAGTTCGCCAAGGCTTCACGGTCATTGCCGAGCGTGGGAATTCCGGCGCCCAGCGCCGAAGGCTCCCGCGACACCGGAACCGACCACGCCACCGATACCAACTTCGTCGATAACGACAGCGCCGCGGCCATCGCAAGGGATACGGCGAACGACAGCGCCACCTTTGAGCGCCCGGAGACCCCGGCCGATGATGGCGTCACCGAGCAGCATTCGTCTTCCGACGACAACGAACCCGCCGACACCCCAGCCGACAGCCCAGCCGACAGCCAGGACGATAGCCAAGCCGACACGGAACCCACGGCCACGGGCGAAAGCGATCCGGCCAATGATGATCATCCCGAAGGCGACACCGGCCTCGACCGCGCCGCGAAGGAAACCGAAGATCTTGCCGCCGCCGACCCCATCGCGGCCGCATCCGATATCCAGCCGCAGGCCTCGGCCATGGCGGCATCGGTTGCGGCGGAACAGTCCAAGGTGGTATCGGCCGGCACCAACCCCGCATCCACCGTGGTGGCCGGGGCCAATAATGGAACCGAAACCGCTGGCACGGCGCCGGCCCCCCAGGCCAACCCCAATATGGCAGCCAATGCCAATGCCGGCGCAGTAACACCCCAGACTTTGCCCGAAGCGGCCAACAATCAAGGCACCAGCAATACGGTTCCCCAGACTTTGCCCGAAGCGGCCAACAATCAGGGCACCAACAATACGGTTCCCCAGACAGCCCCGAACACGGCCGCCGCCAGCGCTACCGTCGCGGCGACGCCCCATGCCGAAGCCGCCCAGAAGGGCATCACCAAGGCCTTCGGCAATCTCACCACGTCCACAGCCGCTGGCGGCGATACCAACACCGCCACCGATGGCAAGGGCGAAACCCCTGCCCCATCCCAGTCTCGCGCCAATATCAACATCACCGTCACCCAAGGTACCGGCCAGCCCCAAGCCCAGGGCAATTCCCTGTTGGCGCCGGGCACCGCCATCGCCGGCTTGATGCCCTCCGATGACGGAGCGCCCGAAACCGTCCTTGCCGCGATCAAAGGCAATACACCCGCCGGGACCAACGCCGCGGCGGGGTCCGCCGTCGCCAATGGGACCACCCCCGGCGCAGCTGACGGCGCCAACATGACACAAACCAACACCACGGCAGCCAACAGCGCCTTTGGCCTGGCCCAGAGCGCCGTGGCCAGCAATGGCGCGGCATCCACCTACGGAACCCAGAACAGACTGAGCCTGGATACACCGCCACCGGCCCTGCTTGGCGGCGCGGCGAATTCCCCGCAAATCGGCAATTCGGCCCAGGCCCGGGCGATATCGGCTGCGACGCGGCCCGCCCCCGTTGCCCAGCCGCTGGTCGATCAAGTGGCCGTTCAAATCACCAAGGCCGCCGCCCAGGGCCTCGACAAGATCAGCATCAAGCTTTCACCCGCCTCTCTCGGCCGTATCGAGGTGCAGCTTGATCTTACCCATGACGGACGTGTCGCGGCGGTGGTGACGGCGGAGAGAAGCGAGACCCTGGATCTTCTCCAGCGTGACGCCCGCGGCCTCGAGCGCGCCCTTCTGGAAGCCGGCCTCAAGACCGATTCCAACAGCCTGGACTTCAACCTTCGCGGCGACGGCCATGATGGGGATACCGACTCGGACGGCAACGCGATCCCGGGCCTCGATATCGCGGCCGAAGCCGCCGACGGAGATGACGCCAACGTCCCGACCTTGGCCCAGATTTCCGGTTACGCCAATGCCCGCGCCAATGTCGGCGGCATCGATATTCAAGTCTAAAGGGAACGCCTGATCATGGAAGTCGCGGACGTCAAACAACCCACTTTGGTGACCCCCGAGGAAGCGCAAGCGAAGCGGGCGTCTCTGTCCGGTGATCTTGAAAGTTTCCTCAAGCTCCTGGTCACCCAGCTCAAGAATCAGGATCCCCTTGATCCGATGGACGCCACCCAGTTCACCGCCCAGCTTGCCCAATTCGCGTCTGTCGAACAAGCCATCAAGACCAACAAGAATCTCGAGAGCCTGATCGGCATGACCAAATCGGGGCAGGTTTCCGCCGCCGTCAGTTATATCGGCAAGATCATCGAGGCCGAGGGCAACAAGGCCCCACTGGCCAACGGCAAGGCGGAGTTCTCATACACTCTGGATGAGCCCGCCGCCCTGGTCAGCGTGACGGTGTTCGACGCCAATGGCAGGGCCGTGCTCTCGACCACCGGCGAGATCACCATGGGTACCCATGAATTCGTCTGGAACGGCGTCGATGCCCAAGGCAACACCCGTCCCGACGGTGTCTATACCCTGGGTGTCGGAGCCGTCGACAAGGAAGGAATTCAGATCGGCGTGATGACGCGCTTCAAGGGCTTGGTCGATGGCGCCGATACTTCGGACGATATCATCAAGCTTACGGTCGGCGGCGTCGCCGTCCCCATGGACAAGATCCTTTCGGTAACAGAGCCGAAGGGCATTTAACTCATCACTTTTTTTAGGGAAGAGAATTTAACAGCTACACCGCAACCCTTCCTCCGGCGATCTGCCAACAGGCGGTCAGGAGGAGACAGGAAGTCTTAAAGGAGACAGGAAATGAGTCTTTACGGATCTTTATTCTCTGGTGTTTCGGGTCTTAATGCCTTCTCTCAGGCACTGGGAACGATTTCAGATAACATCTCGAACGTGAACACGGTCGGCTATAAGGAAACTGTCGCCGCGTTCTCGACCCTGGTGACCTCGCAGACCACGAATAACAGCTATGCCCCTGGCGGCGTGCTGTTCAATTCGAACGCACTTATCGACAAACAGGGCCTGCTTCAGTCCTCGACCTCCGCCACCGATCTGGCGGTGTCCGGTCAAGGCATGTTCGTGGTCAACAGTGTCGCCATCCCGACATCATCCGATCCGTTCCTCTATACCCGTGCCGGGTCCTTCACCCCTGATCAGAACGGTGATCTCAAGAACTCAGCCGGCTTTTACCTTCAGGGCTGGGTCACGGATTCTGCTGGCGTCCCCACGGCAACCAACACGTCGGTTCTTTCCAGCCTGAACACGGTGAACGTCTCCGGCGCTTCGGGCAGCGCCACGGCAACAACGACTATCAGCTTAGGCGCCAACCTTCCGGCCACCGATCTCAACGCCGCGACTCACATCACCAACGCCCAGGTCTTCGATTCCCTGGGTGTTGCCCACGACCTGGCCTTCACCTGGACCAAGTCGTCCACCAACCAGTGGAACCTTGACGTGCAGACGCCAGCCGGCGCCAATCTTGTCACCGTCGACGATTCCATCGGTGCGGTCTATGCCGCCATGGGACGGCTGGATATACCCACCGTTCCCACGGATGGTCAAATCATCACCATCAAGGATGGCTCCGAGGGCACGCTGACCTTTGAATTCGACACCAACGCCTCGGTCACGGGCAGCAACATTCGTGTGGATGTGGCGGCCTCCACCACCGGCACCCAGGCCGTGGCTGCATTGCTCGCCGCCTTTCAGGATTACACCGGGCAGTACACAGCCGCCACGGCGGTAACCAACAATGCCACAATCAGCTCCAGTGATCTGGGCACCTTCGTGACCCCGACCCTGGTTGGCGCCACCCAGCTGGTGACCGCCTCGGCCAACACCATTCTGGCCGGATTGACGAATTCCAACAATGAGCTGGTGGTTCCCATCACCATCACCGGCACCGGCGCCGAGATCCGATTGGGCGCCCTTGTCGGCGTCAAGTATCAGCTCAACGCCGCCGGCATCACCGGCGCCAACACCAATTCCGACGATCTGGTGGGCGCCGCGGCCAACAGCACCATCAAGATCTATATCGACGATGGCGGCACCGATGTGCTGGTCGGAACCCTGACCCTGCCCTCGGCCCCAACCCTGGGCGCCAGCGCCGCTGACGGCGCCGCCGGCGACCTGACGCTCGGCGCCTTTACCCGCACCAACGATACCCGTTTGACCCAAGGCACCGGCAGTGATTCGACGGCCCTGTTGTTCACACAATCGGCAACCGGCGCCGCCACCGTAATCAACCCCACCAGCGCCACGGCCATTATCCAGTCGTCCAAAGGCTCCTTCACCGTGCCCGCGACCGCGGCCGGTACGCCGGCAATCACTTTCGACGGCAATGGCGTCCCCATTGCCTTCAAGGCGGCCAATGTCGAGATCAATGGCTATTCAAGTGGCGCCATCGATAGCAACATGGCGCTTAGCCTGGGTACTGTCGGCCTTTCCGATGGCATGACCCAGTTCGCCGGTGATTACAATGTGCTGTTCATCAACCAGAACGGTGTCCAGTTCGGGACCTTCTCGGGTGTCAGCATCAGCGACAAAGGTGTTGTCACCGCCCTGTTCGACAATGGCGAGACCCTGCCCATCTACCAGGTCCCGTTGGTGACCTTCACCAATTTCAACGGCCTGGTGGCCAAGACCGGTAACGTCTATGTCGGCTCCAATGAATCAGGCACACCAGTGCTTCGGATCGCCAAATCAGGCTCCACGGGCACGATCGCGGCCGGCGCCCTGGAGAACTCCACGGTCGATATCGGTACCGAGTTCACCAATATGATCATCACCCAAAGGGCCTATTCGGCAAACACCCGGATCATTACCACCGCCGACGAAATGCTCGACGAATTGATCCGGATCAAGCGGTAAAACAAGATAAAAAATAAATAAAAACAACAAAACTCGCGGTTATCGCGCCCCGGCCCCAGAACAACTGGGGTCGGGGTAAATTTTTAGTTAAAGAGAACTCGCTAACCTTATGAATAATTAATTCTTTTGCTTAGATTTTCTTAAGTAGCTATGGGCTAAATTAGCCTCGGATGAGCACGATTAGTAGTGCCATCGAAGCGTATTCAGAGCGTACCAAGAGAGCCAATTTGCATGTCAAAAGCGCACGACCATCAGTTGACTGATATCCGGGCCCCGATCGGAAGCCCGATGACGATCAATGATCTGCCGCCGCCCGAGACCAAGCGCTGGGTAATCCGCCGCAAAGCCGAGGTGGTTGCCGGCGTGCGCGCGGGCCTCATCAGCCTCGAGGATGCCTGTAAGCGCTACACCCTCTCCATCGAGGAATTCCTGTCGTGGCAGCGCCTGATCGATGATTACGGGCTACGCGGCCTGAGGGCGACCAAAATCCAGAACTACCGGCAAGCCGGCAAGACCGACGGATAGGTTTGGCCGATAGCTTTTGGCCGATAGCTTTGGGATAGCCCTCCAGTCCTTCTATGCGGGCCATCATCTCAGTCTATATCCCCCGACACCTTTACCCCCCTCACCTCACCGCAGCGCAGCGCCGCCCCCCTCACGCCAACCACCTGAATCCGGCTTTACGCCAGGCTGCGAAACCGGGGGATCAGGCAAATTTTGCCCACAACCCGGCAAAATTTTCCGCAAATTAACGAGTCTTTCACAAGCGCACGGTATTCCTGGTTACCGGGCCGCACCCCGTATGCGGCCTTTGTGTTCAAAACGTTAGTGTTGGAGTACCCGCCGCTTTGTTCGATACCCTGCGTAACCTTGGCGCCTCACGACTTGTCATCATGACTGGCGTAGGCGTCGCTTTCATTGCATTTTTCTTCTATCTCGTGACGCGGTTGACCACGCCGGGCATGGCCATGCTCTATAACGAGTTGGATCCGGCGGATGGCGGCCGAATCGTGGCCAAGCTCGATTCCATGGGCGTCCCCTACGAGCTGCGCGGCAATGGCAGCCATATCATGGTGCCGTCGGACCAGGTTCTGCGCTTGCGCATGTCCATGGCCCAGGAAGGCATTCCCAGCGGGGGCTCCATGGGTTACGAGCTGTTCGACCGCTCGGAGACCTTGGGCACCAGCAATTTCGTCCTCAATATTCAACATCTCCGGGCATTGGAAGGCGAGTTGGCCCGAACCATTCGCGCCATCAGCTACGTGCACGCGGCCCGCGTCCACCTGGTGATGCCGCGGCGTCAGCTTTTCAGCCGTGACAAGCAGGAATCCAGCGCCTCCATCGTCCTGCAAATGCGTGGCGGACGGCGCCTGGAGAAATCCGAGGTCCAGGCCATACAGCATTTGGTCGCCGCCGCGGTGCCCCAGCTCAAGCCGTCGCGGATTTCGATCATCGACGATCAGGGAACCCTATTGGCGCGCGGCCGTGAAGAGGGCGCCACCGGTGGCGGGTCCAGCATCGACAGCGACGCCATGAAGGCGTCTTTCGAGAAACGCCTGTCAGGGATGATTGAAACCATCCTCGAGCGCACGGTCGGGCCCGGAAAGGTCCGCGCGGAAGTCTCGGCCGAGATGGATTTTGACCGCATATCGACAACCACCGAGAGCTTCGACCCGGAAAGCCAGGTGGCGCGTTCGACCCAGTCGGTCGAGGAAACCGCCACCGCCACCGATTCCGAGCCGGCATCATCGCAATCGGTTTCCATCGCCAGCAACCTGCCTGGCGCGCCAGCCCCCGCCGCGTCAGGGAGCACAGCCAAAAACGCCACCAACTCGAACCGCACCGAGGAAACCGTCAATTTCGAGATATCCAAGACGACGACGACTCATTTGCGGGAAAGCGGAATCGTCAAGCGCCTGTCGGTCGCCGTCCTGATCGATGGCTTTTACGCCGATGACGGCAATGGCAACCGGGTTTACAAAGAGCGCCCCGCCGCCGAAATCACCAAGCTCAAGAAACTGGTTAGCTCCGCCATCGGCTTCAATGCCAAGCGTGGCGATACCCTCGAACTCATCAATATGCGCTTCGCCAACAACAATGAGGAAGACTTCGACGAGCCCGCGCGGGCGTTGTTCGGATTTGGCAAAAACGACTATATCCGCATCGCCGAATTGGGGATTCTCGCGGTCGTCTCGATTCTGGTCATCCTTTTGGTGGTGCGTCCGATGATCAAGCGTATCCTTGATGCCCTTCCCGAAGCCATCGCCAGTTCCAAGAAAGTCCTCAATGAATCGGTGGCGGCGGCGGCGAATCCGGCATTGCCAAACCAGGCAGGCACGGCGGTGGTCGGGGATCTGGCCGCCGCAACCCAGATTCCAGGACCAAATGTCTCCGCACCAGCCCCCTTGGTCAACATGGATCAGGTCGATGGACGGGTGGCACAGTCGTCTTTGAAACAGATCGGCGAGATCGTCGATAAACATCCGGAAGAAGCGGTGAACATCATCCGCAACTGGATGTACCAGGAAACCTAGGACCCAGGCGAAGCTGAGGAAACCAACGGCATGCCACCAGTAGTTGAAGATTACCGCGGCCTCTCCGGCCCCCAGAAGGCGGCCATGATGTTGCTGTCCCTGAGCGAGGACCAGGCATCCAACCTTTTCTCGCTGATGGACGATGAAGAGATCAAGGAACTGTCCCAGGTCATGTCCTCTCTGGGCAATGTCGGTTCAAATACGGTCGAGCGCCTGTTCGTGGAATTCGTCGAGCAAATCACGGCGACCGGATCCCTCGTCGGCAGTTATGACAGCACCGAAAGGTTGCTGGCGAAAGCCTTGGGCGAAGAGCGCGTCAGCAACATCATGGAGGAGATCCGCGGGCCCGCCGGCCGCACCATGTGGGACAAGCTTGGCAACGTCAATGAACAGGTGCTGGCCAATTATCTCAAGAACGAATATCCCCAGACCGTCGCGGTGGTGCTGACCAAGATCAAGGCCGAGCACGCCTCCCGGGTACTGAGCATGCTTCCCGAGGCCTTCGCCATGGAAGTGATCATGCGGATGTTGCGCATGGAAACGGTGCAGAAGGAAATCCTTGACGGCGTCGAAAAGACCTTGCGCACCGAGTTCATGAGCAACCTGGCGCGCACCAATCGGCGCGATCCCCACGAAATGATGGCGGAAATCTTCAACAATTTCGACCGCAACGCCGAATCGCGTTTCATGGAGTCGCTGGAGGAACGCAACCGCGAATCCGCGGAAAAGATCAAGACCCTCATGTTCACCTTCGAGGATCTGATAAAGCTCGATCCCGGCGGCGTGCAAACCCTGCTGCGCGGCGCCGACAAGAGCAAGCTGGCGCTGGCCCTCAAGGGAGCGTCCGAGACCTTGCGGGACCTGTTCTTCACCAACATGTCCGAGCGCGCCGGCAAGATCCTCCGCGAGGACATGGAGGATATGGGCCCGGTGCGGCTACGCGATGTCGACGAAGCCCAGTCCCACATGGTCAACATGGCGAAGGAGCTCGCCGATAAGGGCGAAATCGTGATTTCCGACAACAAGGACGAGGACGAACTCATCTATTGATGGGCAACACCATGGCAACATTGAGAAAATTCGAATTCGAGACATCGTTCGATGTCGATGTCGATGTCAGCAGTGAGCGTGAGCAGCGCGATGTTGGGACGCGGGCGATCCGCGAATACACCGAGGACGACATTTCCGCCGCCCGTGACGCCGCCTACACCGAGGGACGTGACACGGCGCTCAAGGAAGCGCTCAGCTCCAGCGAACATCTCATCACCCAACTGCTTCCCGTCATCGGACAGCAGATCGACGCCCTGCGCGAGGCCAATGAGACGGTCTATGCCAAGGTCGCCAGCGATGCGATCAAGATCGCCGTGACCATCGCCCACAAGGTCATGCCTGAATTGGCCCGCAACAACGCCTTCGAGGAAATCGAAGGGCTGGTGCGCGATTGTCTCAACACCCTCTATGAGGAACCACGGGTGGTGGTTCGCGTACATGACCGGGTTCTCGACAAGCTGAAGTCACGCATCGACGAGATTGCCGGCGCCTGTGGCTTCAACGGCACTGTCGTGTTGTTCGGCGACAGCAATTTCGCCGATACCGATTGCCGCGTCGAATGGGCGGACGGCGGCGCGGAAAGAAATATCGAACTTCTATGGCGGGAAATCGACGACGCCATTTCACGTGTCGCCGGCGACGCTGTCGAAACCTATGCCGAAAGCCAGACCTGCGGGACAGATACCAATGACGCCGGGGACACAACCGGCACAATCGACAACAGCGAGAAAACCATGCCAGCCGAGTCCGGCGCGGAAACAATCGAAACAACCGAAACTACCGAAACATCCAAAACTAGCGGGAACTAGGAGGTCACCATGGCCGAAGACGAAACACCAAATCAGGACGGAACCGAGGAGGACCAAATCCCCGGTGCCGAGGACGCCGCGCAAGTGGCTGACAATGAGGATCAAGCGGCGGACGCCGGCGATCCAATGGCGGATATGCCGGGTGATGGAACCGACGAAGGTTTCAGCCCCGATCCCGAGGAGAGTCTGGGGTCGGAGGTCGCCGAGAGCTTGAGCGCGGTCTACGATATCCCCGTGCAAGTCTCGGCGGTGCTGGGCAAGGCCAGCATGCAGGTCTCTCAACTGCTTAAACTGGGCCGCGGCGCCGTTGTCGAACTCGACCGCAAGGTCGGTGAAGCCATTGATATTTATGTCAATAACCGACTTGTCGCCCGTGGCGAAATCGTCGTCGTCGATGACCGCCTGGGCGTGACCATGACCGAAATCGTGAAATCAGACCGTTCATGAAACCCACAGCGACAATGGAAAAAACCATCGGTGGGCCAGTTCTGAGCCACGAAGCCAACCGCGCCCGTGCGGCATTGCGCCAGACGTCCCGCAAGGGCAACACGGATTACGCCACCATCCTTGGCCTCCTCGGCGCCTTCAGCCTGATTGCCGCCGCGTTGATCCTGGGAGGATCGCCACAATCATTCCTCAACGCGCCCGCTTTTCTGATCGTGATCGGCGGCACCTTCGCCACCACCATGATCTGTTTCTCGGTGCCCGAGGTTCTGGGCACCCAGCGCGTGCTGATGAAAACAATCTTCTCTCCGGCCAAGAACGCCTCCGACGCCGCCTACGATATTCTCCACTTCGCCGATCAGACGCGCAAGAAACAAGGCGTCATCCATATGCAGGACGCGCTGCGCCGATTGCGCAACGAGCCTTTCATGCACAATGCCCTTGCCATGGCCGTCGACAGCATGCCCGCCGAGGAGATCGAACAAATTCTGCGCCGGGACCTCGATGCCACCCTGGCGCGCCATATCAAGAGCGCCAGCGTCCTGCGCAAGGCCGC
The DNA here is from genome assembly GCA_965369885.1 of uncultured bacterium. Lineage (GTDB taxonomy): Bacteria > Pseudomonadota > Alphaproteobacteria > SMXQ01 > SMXQ01 > JAZFWG01. The sequence continues at coordinate 1,942 of CBDUSV010000045.1, read as the reverse complement.
CGAGGTGGCGCCGGCGATGGGTCTCATCGGGACCCTGGTGGGGCTGGTGCAGATGCTCGGCAACCTCAACGACCCGTCAGCCATCGGACCCGGGATGGCGATTGCATTGTTGACGACGTTTTACGGCGCCATTCTGGCCAATCTGGTCTTTGCGCCGTTGGCGTCGAAGCTGGAGCGCAATTCCCACGAGGAAGCTCTCGTCAACCAGATCTATCTGATGGGCGCGGCATCGGTGGGACGCCAGGAAAACCCGCGCCGCCTCGAGATCCAGCTCAATTCCGTATTGCCGCCTGAAAAGCGGATCAAATTTTTCAAGTAGGTTCCGAAGGCCAGGAGAATAGGTATGCGTTTACACATCATCGGCTCATTGAATGGCCAGATCGGCGCCGCCAGCAAGATCGCGATTTCGCGCGGCGCCAAAGTCACCCATTCGGACGACATCGAGACCGCGCTCAATAGCTTGCGCTCGGGCCATGGCGCCGATTTGCTCATGGCCGACGTCAAGTTGGATATCCATGGCCTGATCACCAGCCTGGAATCGGAACGGATCATCGTGCCGGTGGTCGCCTGCGGGCTTGAAAACGATACCGATGCCGCGGTCAAGGCCATCAAGCTCGGCGCCAAGGAATACATCCCCCTGCCGCCGGACGCCGAACTCATCGCCGCCGTGCTCGAAGCGGTAACCGAGGAAAACCATGCCATCATCACCCGCGATCCGTTGATGGCCCAGACCATGAAGCTGGCGGAACAGGTCGCGCCCTCCCAGGCCACCGCCCTCATCATCGGGGAATCGGGCACCGGCAAGGAGCTGGTCGCCCGGTACATCCACAAAAAGTCGCGCCGGGCCGGCGCCAAGTTCATTTCCATCAACTGCGCGGCGATACCCGAGAACCTCCTGGAATCAGAGCTCTTCGGCCACGAAAAGGGCGCCTTCACCGGCGCCGTGGCGCGGCGCATCGGCAAATTCGAGGAAGCCAATGGCGGCACCCTTTTGCTCGACGAAGTCAGCGAAATGGAATCCCGCCTGCAAGCCAAGCTGTTGCGGGCCATCCAGGAGCGCGAGATCGACCGGGTCGGCAGCAACCAGCCGATCAAGGTGGATATCCGCCTGATCGCCACATCCAACCGCGATCTCGAGGACTGCGTCCGCAAGGGCAAGTTCCGCGAGGATCTTTTCTTCCGCCTCAATGTCGTCACCATCCAGGTCCCGCCGCTGCGCGCCCGGCCGCTCGATGTCGAGGTCCTGGCCAAGCATTTCGCCATCAAATATGCCGAAAGCAATGACATGCCGGTGCGTGCTATCTCCGAGGCCGCCTGGGCCAAGCTTTCGGATCATCCGTGGCGTGGCAATGTGCGGGAACTTGAAAACACCATTCACCGCGCCGTGCTGTTGGCGGATGGAGACGAAATCGGCCCCGATGCGGTGATGCTGTCCTTCAATGATGATCGCGCCGAGGCCGGTAACGGCATGGCGTCCACCGCGGTCAACGGATCAGCCGGGCTCGGCGCCGGTGGCCAAGGCCAGTTTGTCGGTCAAACCGTCGCCGAGGTCGAACGGGATCTCATCGTCCAGACACTTTCACATTGTCTCGGCAACCGGACCCACGCCGCCAATATCCTTGGCATATCGATCCGCACGTTGCGCAACAAGCTCAAGCTATACACCCAAGATGGCATCAAGGTTCCGATGCCGGGCAAGTTGGACGAAGCCACCCTTTAGGCAAGTGCCAGTTCAAATGCCAGTTCAAGTAACAGTCCACCAAGGAAACCCATGGCATGACTGAAGCGACGCCCGACGCCGCACCCGACGACGGCTTGGAAGACGCCGCCCAGGGTGGTGGCGCGGATATCGTCGGGCGTTTGCTCGCCCTGGCCAAGCGCGGCGATATCGCGCTGGCCCTGGGGCTGGCTTCGATCCTGGTGGTCCTCATCCTGCCCATGC
>CBDUSV010000044.1:0-14183 GCA_965369885.1 uncultured bacterium | reverse complement strand
GCCGTCGCCAGTGGTTTTAACAATGCGTCCGCGGCGGTAATGAACCTTTGGAAAAATGAGGTCGTCGCGAAGGGCTTTCAGCCGCGTCAACGTCCCAACCTCGTCGACTTCCATCAGCCGCGAGTAACCCACCATGTCGGCGGCCAAGACGGCTGACAGTCTCCGCTGAATGCGTGCCTCGACCATAATGCCAATGCCCCCCTGGCATTTATTCGAACCAGATCATAAATGTGCTAGTTGACAATGTCTATCAGCTAAGGCTTGACAGCCGACAGGCAATACGGATGTACGAATTCCCTGGGTAGAACAGCGACCCTTCGGGGCCGCTGGCGATAGGGCCGGTCGCACGCTGGGCTGTTGCTTGCCGTGGTGGCCGAAGGTTGGCTGTAGGCGCCTGTTTTACGCCGGCGACGCCATGGCAAGAAAGTCCAGGGTCTTGGCCCAGGCATCGGCGGAGGCTAGCCTGGTTTCCGGCGCGTCATGGGCAGGATTCTGGAAGCCGTGCCCGACATCGGGATAGCGGTGGAAGTTATGGGCCACACCGGCCTCGGTCAGACGTGCGTCAATCCTGTTGACGTCCTCGGGCGAAGGATTGACGTCCTGATCACCAAAAAAGCCAATCACCGGACAGCCAATGTCATCGATCCAGTCGAAGGGCACCGCGTCTTCCTCGCCCCACGAGACGAACATGCCGCCGCCATAGAACACAACACAGCCGCGGAACAGCGGAACCCGGGCGGCGCCCATCAGTGCCATGCGCCCGCCCATGCAATGGCCAAGGATGAAAAACCGTTCCCCGTCCACGTCCGGACGTGAAAGCAGGCCATCGGCCCCGGCCCGGATCTCGGCGAGCACGTCGGAGTCCTTCAGAAACTGCTTGCAGTCACCGCCCTCATAGCCATCCGGGCAGCGCTGGTAGAAATTCGGCGCGCCGACCAGATAGCCGGCCTGGCGGATGGCGGCGATCCGCCCCTTGGTGAAGTCGTCGAAGCCGCCACGGTGGAACATCAAGAGGACCGTGGGATGGGGCCCATCGCCCGGAGGGGTATCCACCAACATGTCCAAGGCACGGCCATCAACATCGATATTCACTGTTTCCATCGCTCCGGCTCCCCTATGAGACAATCTCACTGGTCAGCCAGTCGCCCGGGATGCGCTGTCCAAGACCCAGTGATTTCGCCTTCTCCAATATGACATGGCCGGTGGCGGCAAATTGAAAGCCGAGGCCGGCATAATTGAGGAACATGGTGATGTCCTTAGCCGATGTGCGGCCCGGCGCCTGTTCGAGCAACAGCTCGGGCAGGGTCGGCATCTCGGCCTGGCCGATGGACGCGGTCATGCGGTCTTTTGCCTTCTCGGTATCGCGGGCCAGATCGGCGCCCTCGATCCGGGTGATCAGCGATTCCGCACCGCGCACATGGGTGAAGACCACGTCCCCACGCGCCACGGCTTCGGGCGGAAGTTCGAGACGCTTGATGCTGCTGACATGCATCCCGGGTTCCAGAAGTTCGGCCGCGAGCACCGGTTGCATGGAGTTGGTCGCGCACATCACGATGTCCGTGCCGGCGACCGCTTCGGCGAGACTGGGCTCTGCCGTGACCTCTATCTCGAGCTTTTCGCTCCACTCCCTGGCAAAGGCCTCGCGGTGTTCCGGGGTTGAGCTGTAGCAACGGATCGATGTTATCGGTCGGACGCTTGCGATCGCCATCGCCTGGCCGCCGGCTTGCCAACCCGAGCCCAGAATGGTGGCCGTCCGTGCGTCGGCGCGGGCGAGATATTTGGCGGCCAGGCCCGTGGCCGCCGCCACCCGCATGCGCTGGACGATGCCGTCGGGATAAATCGCCAGCGGCTCCCCGGTTTCGGTGCTGAACAACAGGACAAGTCCGACATAGCGGTCCCCCGGCGCGGCGGGCACCTTTTCACGGCGAAGCCCATGCACGGTTTCGGGCCAGGTCAGGATATCGGAATTGATCCGCACCGCGCCGATGCCGAACTGGGGCACCACCCCGGCCATGGTGAGCAGCGAATACAGCGCGTCTTTTCTCGCCGTTGGCGACAGGATTTCACCGCGCACGCCGGTCGCGGCTTGATTTACACCGAGGGCGCGGTAGGCCTCCTCGGATGCCGCAAGACAATCCTCCATGCCCAGCGCCGCCTCGACATCATCATTGGAGAGAATTAGGGTCACGAGCTCAGAATTCCAGCTTTTGCCTTGTTATCGGTAGAAATTAACACATCAATCGGCCGGCTGGAACATGGCTTCAACCCTATGACCGGACAGCGAGCAGCGGCCGCAGCCGGGTAGCATCATTAAGCGTTTCCAGGTCCCGAACGGCGGCGACCAGCCGTCTTGCCTTGCGCTTGCCAAGGACAGGATCCATTAGCCCGCGCGCTTTTTCGGCAACCTCTTCCCAGGTCATGGGGTTGTCCGTGGTGCCGCGAACGGCGCGTGTGCGCCGCCGGTGGGTCTTCCCATCCCGCGTGACGATTTCGACGATCGCCTGGCGCGGGGGACGGGCGCGCATGAGGGCATCGCTCGGCACCACGCGGACGCGGCGGCGCAGCTCCTTAAGCGTGGCATCGTCCATACGCGCGACGTCGTGGGTACTTGCGAAGCTCACGGTCCCATCGGTGAGCATCAGGCTCACCAGGTGCTGGGCATTGATGTTGGGCATGGGCGCATCATCCACGGTACGTGAACTCCTCCTCGGAAGATGGACGGCAACGCTTTCCACGTCCCGGGCCGCAATGGCTTTGGTGCTGATCAACCATTCCAGTGAATCCAGCGCCGACTGCATCGGGGATCCCACCGTCCAACGCTTGATATTGGTATCCATGATTTCGTAACTGCGGCCCAGCCCCTTTGTGAGCGCCTTGGGGTGGGGGCGGGGGGCGTAGGCATCGAGAAAGTTGCGCTCGCCCGAAAACACGTCATCCACGCCGGTGAACCCCGCCGCCACCATGGTGGCCGCCATCACGCCCGCGTTCGCCGGCATGCCCGCGAAATCGAAAGCTTTCTCGATATGCTCGCTATCCCGCACGTTCGAGGTGCAGCCGGAGGCGAGCTGGGCGCAGTAAGACATGAGGAAGCGAGCCCCAGTCTGATCGACCCCGAGGAGCGCCCCGGCGGCGGCGCCGGCGCCGAAGGTGCCACCGAAGCTATGGGGGCTGCGCTGCGCCGCGGTGAAGGCATCGACGTCGAGCGCCTTGGTAAGGCGGCAGCCCACGTCATAGCCGAGCACAACCGCGCGCAAAAACGCCTCGCCGCTGGCATGGGTCTTCTCCGCCGCGGCGAGTGCCGCCGGCACGACGGCGCAGCCGGGATGGGTGTGCGACGAGACGTGGGAATCGTCGGTCTCGTCGGCGTGGGCGAGCATGCCGTTGGCCAGCGCGGCGTTGGCGGCCGTCGTGACGATCGGCGACCCGGCAACCCCGGCCTCGCGAACGCCGCCCAGGGCGCCGACATAAGAAATGGCGTGGCGGCCGGGAACGAGCCTGGACCCGGATACCATGGCGGCCAGAGTGTCGAGCACATGGTGCTTGGCCTTTGCCATAACGCCCGCGGGAAGCCTGCGGCGGCGCGCGGAGGCGATGTGGCGGCTGAGCGTAAGCATCTCAGGGCTGATTTCGGATAGGGCCTGGATCATGACGGGGAGGACTCTCGGACTTGCGCGGCCGCTGTATCACGCAGTGGGGGATGTTGAAATTCCAAGCATCAGGCAATCACATGGCAGGGACTTTTTCAACAGCCTCCAGGGGTTTAGATGCCCTATTTTCTCGATTGGCGTGACCCGATGCCCGCTTTGGCGGCAACGAATTTTGCTGTTTCCGTTGCCTGGATAAGCCGTTAGTTTGCTAAGGAATTGTTCAACCTAAGGGGAGGACGTTGAATATGCGTTTGTTTTCATTCGTCGGCGCGGTGGTCTTTTTGTCTGTATCCCTCGGCCTGGCAGTCTCGGCGCCGGCGGAAACCCTGGTTGAACGGGGCGCCTATCTGGTCAAGGGGATCGGCACCTGCAGCAATTGCCACACCCCAAAGGATGGCCCGATGAAGGGCAAATATATGGCCGGCGGCAACAGCTACGGCGGCAAGAAGGCGCCCTTCACGTCCTATGCATCGAACATCACCCAGGACAGGGAGACCGGCATCGGCGGCTGGACCGACCAACAGATCATCGATGCGATCCGTGACGGCAGGCGTCCCGACGGCACCATCATCGGCCCACCCATGGCGATCGAACTGTACCGCAATATTTCAGATTCCGACGTCAAGGCCATCGTTGCCTATCTTCGCACCGTCAAGCCGGTGAAACACAAGGTCAAGAAATCCAACTACCGCAGAGGCCTGCCCAAGTCCTACGGCCCCCCGCTGGGCAAGCGGGCCGATGTGTCGCCAAGCGATCCGGTGCGCTACGGCGCATATCTCGCCGGGCCGCTCGGCCATTGCACCGAATGCCACACGCCGATGATCAAGGGCCATTTCGATTTCGCCAATCAACTCGGCAGGGGCGGGCGGACATTTCGCGGCGGCCGGGTGGTTGCGCGCAACATCACGCCGCACCCGGACGACGGCCTGGGCAAATGGACCGACGGCCAAATCAAACGCGCCATCACCCATGGTGTGCGGCCCGACGGCATCAAGCTGCAACCGCCGATGGCGTACGCCATGTACAAAACCATGTCGGACCGTGATCTGAACGCGCTGGTCGCCTATCTACGCTCACTCAAACCGCTGACCACGAAATAGGCCGGCGGCGCCTAGGCCGCGTCGGCGTCGTCGATCTTGGTGATCTTGACTTCGACGCAGTGATCGAGCGATGTGGAGATGCGGTCGATGCGGTCGAGCTCGGTGGGCAGCAGGGAGTTGAAGTTGATGCCCTTGCCCCGGGCGATCGGCATGCCCGGCGAGAAGTGGCCGAAATGGCCGCCGATGCCGACGACGTCGGGATGGATGCACTGGGTCAGCTTGACCCGCGCCCTGTGCTTGGCCACCGGCGATTCGAGCCAGACCTGATCGCCGTCGCTGAGGCCCTTGTTTTTCCCCACCGCCTCGTTGACTAAGATGGAATAGGCATCGGTGCTGCGGCACAGTTCGTCGACCCAGGGGTTTTCGTTGCCGAAGCTGCCATAGACGAAGGGCAGCTTGAAGTGGACGGCGATGAGGTCGAACTCGCCGCTCTCGATGGCATGATAGGAATTGCACGGCAGCCAGTCGGAGAGCGCCGTGTAGTCGGAGAAATCCCACTCCAGCCCCATCTCGCCGATGACGTCCTTGAGCTCCTCGCCCCGGGTCAGGAAATGTTCGAGATAGATCGGCAGCCGGGCATCGAGGAAGGGGCCGATGTAGCATTCCTCCACATCCCGGGGCAGGGTGATGACGCCATGCTCCTTGAACCAGTCGAGGCCGTGGTCATCGCCGAACCACGAGCGCGCCGTACGGTCGATGATGTCGGCAATAGGATAGCGCTGTTCCGGTGTCAGGGTGTTCCCATCCTTGATGATGTAGGCGTGGTTCAGCAACCGGTAGAGATCGCCCAGGATGCCGATGCGTTCGGCGATCTCCAGCATGACGTCCTGCGGGTGGCGCACGCTGCCCGGCAGTTCGACCGCCGGATGGCGGATCTGCCAATGGAAATCATGCTCGCCGCAGGGCGGGATCGAATGGACCCCAGAGCCGCTGTTGAAGTCGTAGCGTTCCAGATAGCTGGGGAACGGCAGGACCACGTCGTCGAGCAGGTTCATCTCGTTGATCTCGACCGCGAAGCCCAGGATGAATTTGAGCGAGCGGTAAAGCGCCAGCACTTTTTTGTGATCGCCGAACGAACTGAACACCGGATTGGTCGGGGTGTGAATCAGCATTTCCAAGCTGTAATCCAGCCCATAGGCCGCCGGGTTCGCCGCCGTGATCGGCATAAGCGGATGGAAGTGCGAGGCCAGGGGGAACAGCTCGCCGATGTCCATTCTGACCGGCTTGGTCGGGGTGCGGCCGGGGAACGCCTTGGGGTGGGGCAGGGGCATGATGTGGCCGCCATCCTCCAACATGCCGTCGGTGCCGCCCTTGGGCCCCCAGCTGTGGGGCCGGCGCCCGGCGGCCATGGTGCTAAGGATGCCACCCGGCACGTTGACCGAACCGACCACGATGTTGAGCAGCTTCAAGGGCCAGCACTGATGAAAGCCGTGCTTGTGGCCCTGGGTGCCCTTGGCCCAGTCGACGCAGGCCGGGCGCAGGGGCAGCTCGACCCCGTCGATGACGGTGGTCTCGCCGATGCGCGCCGCCTCGCCGAACTCGGTGGCGATGCGCCGGATGGTGGCGGCGGGAATGGTGGTGATCTTCTGGACGTCTTCCGGGGTGTACTTGGCGACGTGCTCACGCAAGAGCTCAAACGCCGGTCGGCCTAAGTTGCTTGCGGCCTCGAAGGCGCCGGTGATCACCGGATCGCTTAGGCTTGGATCGTCGTGCGCCTTGATCTTGTCGTCGGCGGCATCTTGGACCAGGGGTTGGTTGGAATCGGGATCGCGCAGGTAAAGCCCGTCGGCGCCGACCAGATAGGGCGCGTTGGTTTTGTGCTTGAGGAATTCCGCGTCATAGATGCCGACCTCGTTCAACAGCACGTTCAGCATGCCGAGGCCGAGGGCCGCGTCGGTGCCGGGGCGGATTGGAATCCATTCATTGGCCTTGGCCGCGGCGTAACCGCCGACCGGGTCGACCACCACCAGCTTCATGCCGCGCGCCCGGGCCTCGGCCATGTCCAATGCCAGGTGGTTGTAGGACCCCCGCGTCGCGATTCCCATCTGGGTGCCGATCAGAAGGCAATAGTTGGCGTAGTGCAGGTCGGGCTGCTGGTGGAAACCGCCGCCGGAGAAGAACTCGACCGGATGGACCACCTTGCCGCAGGTCGGCGAGGCGGTGTTGTTGAGATGCGGCGTGCCGAAGGCGCTGCCGAACGACTTGAACCAGAACATGTTGTCGCCGACCGATTCCCAGCACTGGATCCACAGCTTCTTGGGATCGTCCTGGATGCGGCTGAGCTGGGCGGTGATGGTGTCGATCGCCTCGTCCCAGGAGATTTCCTGCCAGCCCGGGTCTTGATCGAAGCCCTTGTTGGGATTGGTCCGCTTCATCGGAACCTTGATGCGGTTGGGGTTGTAGAGGTTCATGATGCCGGCCTTGCCCTTGGCGCACATCTTGCCCCGGTTCTGCGGGCTGGCCGGGTTGCCCTCCACATTGACCACGACGCCGTTCTCGACCCGGGCCAGGATGCCGCAGCCGACGTAACACATGCCGCAGGCCGTCGGCACAGTCTTAGATGTCGGGGGCTTCGAGGTTGCGGTTTCGACCTTCACATCCACGGCTATCCTCCACCAAACATCGGCAGCATGATGACCTCGACGTTGCCCGCCCCCAGGCGCGCGGCGAACCCGCCCTGGCCGTTGATGTTCTCCCCGTTCACGAAGACCAGAACCGTGTGCTCCAATTTGTCCGGGCCGGCGAACACCCGGTGGCTGAAGGCGGTGCCGAAACTCCGCGAAAGCGATGCCAGTAGATCGCCGATTGTGTTGTCACTGGGCAGGCTCACGGTCATGTCGCGGCGGCCGACGACCGATGGCAGATCACCCATGAATCTGACCTGTATGTCGATGATCGGCTCTTGCAGCGTCATTGCCGTCCCTCTCATTCGCCGCCACCGGCGCCCGAGGCCGCATGGCCCCCTAGCATGCCGGCATATTCCCGTTCGAGATCGTCATTGGTCCGATTGAGCCGGCTGAGGTCCAGATTGGCCTCCGCCACCAGCGCCGCGGGGACGTAGACCCCGACCCTGAGCAGGCAGTAGCGGAACAGATAAGTGCCGATCAGGATGGCGGCGCCGGCCATTGGAATCGTCGCCTCGATCCACAACAGCACCGCCAGGGGAAGTACCATGCCGACCCCGACCACACCTCCCCACGCCAGCCAGGCCACGTTGTTCCGGTTCAAAAGCCGCACCGATTCCCCGGCGGCGCCGCCGGTGCGGATCATCGCCCGCAAATAGACCGGGATCAGGATGGCGTTGAGCACGGTCAGCCCGATCGCCGTGGACCCGATACAGACAAAATCCACCGGCATGAACTGAGACGTCATCAGAATCACCGCGCTCGCGCCCAAGGCCGCGTAACTGACCAGGATTGCTGTCAGCAGCGGGGTGTTCCAGAACGGAATGGAGATGTTCTTGGACAGGAAGAATCCGGGATAGAGCACGATCATTGCCGCCGATATCCCGGCGATCCAGCCCAGCATTGTCGCCACGGCGCCGCCCTCGCTCCACGGCAGGGCGGCCAGGGATGGGAATGTCGGCGCGATGAACAGCACCGCGGAAACCATGAAGATGAAAACCGAAACCACCCCCCGGCTCAGCCACGACGTCCGCGCCCGGAAGAAGCCGCGCCACGCCCGCATCGGGTTGCCCAGCTCAAACAGCAGCACAAGCCCGCCCAGCGCCAGCAGGCCCAGGGCCAGAAGGGCATATATCCGCGCTAGCCCGGCAATTGCGAACAACAGGAAAAGGGCTGAGCCGGTACCGCCGAGGAAAAGCCAGGCCGCCAGAAGCCAGCCCCACTCGTGCTGGCATTTCAGCTCCGCATTGAACCTTTCAGCCATCGCTGTCTCGCGCTCCCTCAGGTTAAGTAATAAACGCAAGGATCGGCGCCCAGTTCCGCCCTTGGCTGGAAATTGGCTCTTTCCCGGATCACTTTCGAGACCGCGCTGTCCGGGTCGTTCAAATCGCCGAACACCAGGGCGTTGGTCGGACAGGTTTCGACGCAGGCCGGCTTGAGCCCGACATCGATACGGTGGACGCAGAGCGTGCATTTCTGGGCCGTCCCGGCCTGCCATTTCTTGTAGCTGGCGTTCTCATAAGGCGTCGCTTCGTCGTAATAGCCGTCGCTGGTCTCTGGGATGAAGCGGGCCTGATAGGGGCAGGCGACGACGCAGGCGTGACAGCCGATGCAGGCGTCCTGGTCGACCAGGGTGAGGTTGTCTTCGGGGCGTTGGTAGCTGGCACCGGTCGGGCAGACCGGCACACAGGGCGGATCGGCGCATTGATTGCACCTGAGCGGCATGAAGACCTTATAGGCCAGGGGATAGGTGCCCTCTTCCTTCTCCACCACCCGGGTCCAGAAAATTTCGGGTGGCGTGCCGTTCTCGACCTTGCAGGCAAGGGTGCAGGCCTGACATCCGGTGCAGCGTTTCAGATCGACCGCGACCCCCCATTTGATCGCACCGTTAGACTTGGTCGCACCGTTCGAGCCGGATTTTGTCGCCTCGGCCATCGCTCACCTCTTGATCGTCTCGTGGTCTCGCGGCTCCACCTGTAAAAATATTTAGATATATATCTAATTGTATCACGGCACGCGCAATCAAGCCATGCATTTCTGAGGGGGTGGGGAATGGATGTCTGAGGGGGGTGGGATTTGATCAACCGGCGGGGGCAATGTGCGGCAATTTGCGCCATTTCGGCGTCATTCGGCCCAATGACACGTTGCGGGCCAAATTGATAGACTGTGTATCGCTGTAATTTCACAGGGGGATGCCATGGTTCGCCATAGCCTCCGCATGCTCGCGATTGCCGCGCTGGTGGCGCTGGCGGCGGTACCGGGGTGGGGCCAAACCGGTGCCGGCAGTGAGGCCTACCAGCGGGGTGACTACGCCCGGGCGTACCGCATCTGGAAATCTCTCGCCGAACAAGGCAATGGGTCCGCCCAATATAATCTCGGCCTGTTGTACCACCATGGCCTAGGCCGTCCGCGCCAGCCAAGAGAGGCGGCGAAGTGGTACGGCCGCGCCGCCGGGAACGGCGATGCGGACGCGCAGAAGGCGGTTGGCGATCTCTATCTTCAGGGATTTTGGGGCAAGAAAGACTACGCCAAGGCCCGGGCGTGGTACCGCAAAGCCGCCAAGCAGGGCCACGCGGATGCCCGGAAGTCACTTCGCGACATTGAGGCAAGGCTCCAAAAGGGGTCGGCTGTTGTCGGGACATGGCGGTCGGCGCCGATCCTCGGCCAGTTGGGCGAAATGCAACTTACCGTGACGTTCAACCAGGACGGCTCGTTCACCCAGAAAAGCGACTTCATCAGTTTTAGAAACATGAGACCGGCCATGGAATATTTGTGGATGATGTCCAACGGTAAGTACGCCGTCGCCGGCAACAAAATCACCCTCAGTTATTTCACGACATGGCGGGTAAAGAAAATGCGCGGCGAAGACGCGGTTAAGGACCCACCCCAACCGGTACGAGGCCGGGCTCGCCGCTCAACGGCACATTTGCAATACGGAAAATTGGTGATGAAGGATGCGGAGCTGGAGCGCATAAAATGATCCGTCGCTCACGTGCCTTTAGCCTTACGTGTGTGAATAAAGCGCCGCCTAAGCAATTCGGACGGCCGGTCCACGGCGAAATAAATGAGAATCGACGCGGCAAAAACCGCAATCCAAGTGGCGGTGATATAAGGCAAACGTTCGAGAGCCGACAAATGTCCGAAAAGGGTTGCTAGGACAAATGCCCCGATCCAGTGATTCAGATAAAGGACATAGGACAGGTTCCCCGAATGGCGGTCAAGTTTCGAACTCTTGATGTTGCAGGTCGCGATAGCGAGGGGTGCCGCCATAATGGCGATGATCACGTCATACAAAGAATTCAGGACATTCCCCTCGATCCGGATTCCTCTGAAAAGGAGTCCTGGTGTCTCTGGGAAAGCGATATGGCCCGCGACAAATATGAAAAAGGCGCCGGCACTTAGCAGGGCCAACCGACGCGATGGTTTCCAACTTTGATCCGCGGAAGCAACGCCAATCAGGAAAAACACCAGATAGTTCGTGAGGTTAGGGGGGTTCAAGATCTCGAAATCAGCAGCGTATTTGGACATCCCCAATGCCAAACCAACAAATGAAATCAAGACAATCAAATATTTCGCCCCCCGCGCACCGAATGAATGCGCGGCAAGAATGCTGATAAGCAGGGGTGCCACTATGTAAAATTGAAGTTCCATATCCAATGACCAAGCGGGAACGATCAGGAATATGTCTTGGTCAAGGCGCGCATAACCTAGGATGGCTAAGTGCGAAACCAGGAAATGTGCCAGACTCCAGATGCTGGAGACGGCAGGAAAAGGCTTGAGGGCGAGAAAAATAGCCACGAACAATGCCACATTGATTATGAAAACCGGCAGCAGGCGCCAAACCCGCGAAATCAGGAAGGTTAGATAAGGCGAGGCACATTGTTTGTATTCCACGTGCCATATCCTGTGGATCCAATAGCCGCTCAGCGTGAAGAAGATAAGGACGGCGGCATTGCCCAAGTGTACGCCGGTTGAATGTTGCAGAAACACCAGCGCCGCGAGAAACAGCCTAAAATAGCCTGGGCTTACCATCAGGTGATCCGGCATTGTTGGACAGTTTGGCAACGAAGTAAGGGTTTGATTGGTGGATGGTCAACCACAATTGTAGAAAGCATCAATTTTCGTGAGGGCCGGATTGTCGGCGTTGCAGGTCAGGTGATGACAATGGCTGGCAGCAAAAGCCCACTTGGAGCATGACCGCTTTCTGGCGCCAATGCACTTCTTTAGAGGGACGCCAACCACTGATTTTCGGTGCCGCCGCCGACACCCGCTTTTGATCCAATGTGGACACAAAAAAACGCCCGCTGCGGCTGGTTTTCGCTCCCACATTGCCCATATATAAAGTAAGGCCTACGGGGCAAACCAGGAGGGTGAAATGAAACCAATGAAAACCATGTTTTGTATGTTGTCCAGTGGGGTTATGGCGGGAGTTTTCCTCGCCAGCGTATTCACAATCGTGCCAAACACCGTGGTTGCCCAGGAGAGTTCCACCCGTGATAAAACCAATATCTGGGCCATCGCACGGGGCGGCCAGCTTTACGACAAGTGGTGGGCGGTGATCGAGGGGCAAGCCCCCAAGACGACCCATCCGGCCTATCCCGCCGCCGGCAAGAAGAAGGGTTCCACCACCTGGCGCTGCAAGGAATGCCACGGCTGGGACTATAAGGGCAAGGACGGCGCCTACGCCAAGGGGTCGCACTTCTCGGGAATCAAGGGTGTGCGCGGTGCCGCAGGCCTCGATCCCGGACGGATCCGTGAGATCATCATGGACAAGACCCACGGCTATACCACCAAGCACATGCCGCAAAGCGCCATGGAGAAGCTCGCCCTGTTCCTGAGCTGGGGGCAGATCGAAATGGACGAGTTCATCGACCGTAAGACCAAGACGGCACGCGGCAACATCCGGCGTGGCGCCGCTTTCTACCAGACCATCTGCGCCAACTGTCATGGCTATGATGGCAAGTCCTTGAACTTCGGCAGCGCCAAGAAGCCCGAATATGTCGGCACCGTGGCACAGAAGAACCCGTGGGAAGCCCTGCACAAGATCCGCTTCGGCCAACCCGGTGTCGGCATGGTGTCACTCTCGGTGCTGAACACTCAGGACCAAGTTGACATCCTCGCCTATACCCAGACCCTACCGGCAAAATAGGAGGTATTAGGAGCAGATTTTCTGAACCCGCTCAGTTGAGGAGATCACAGATGCCCATCAAAACAATTCTCGTGCCTCTGTCTGACACCACCGCCGAAGGCGGCACCCTTGGCACCGCGTTCATCCTTGCCAAGACCTTCAAGGCCCACGTCGATGTGCTTCATCTGCGAGCCGATCCCACCGTAACCATCTTCAATATGGGCGATGAAACCTATGCACCCGCCCTTGAAGTGATAGCAAAGGCTGAAGAGAGTGCACAGCAGATGGCGGTCCAGGTCCGTAAAGGGTTCGAGGCATCCGCCGCCAAGGCACGGATCGAGATTGTCGACCGGCCATCGGCCCAGACAAAACCCACGGCGTCCTATGAGGAAGAGACCGGGCTCAACGATTATTGGATCGAAACCCGGGGGCGGGTCAGCGATCTGATTGTCGTCAGACGCCCGCGCAACAGCACCGATGTCACCGCCCGCACCATTGCCGAGTGCGCCCTGATGGGGACCGGCCGGACGGTGCTGTTGGCGCCTGCAACAGTGCCGAACAAGGTGGGATCAAGCGTGGCCATTGCCTGGAATGGCAGCATAGAAGCCTCCAGGGCGGTGGCGGCGGCCATGCCGTTGCTGACACGGGCCCGCACCGTGACCGCCATTTCGGTGGTTGAAGCCGGCGGCAAGGACCACAATCTGGATGGGCTGGTTAAATATCTCCGCCGGCACGGGATACGGGCCAAAGCGAACGCGATCAAGAGCCGAGGCAGCGATACCGGCAAGGCGGTCACCGCCGCGGCGGCCCGCGCCAAGGCCGATCTTCTGGTCATGGGCGCCTACACCCACAGCCGCGTGCGCGAGATGATCTTCGGCGGGGTCACCAACCACGTTCTTGGTTCCTGCCGGATACCGGTACTGCTTGTTCATTAGGGTAAGGCATTGTCAGAGCTAGAGGACTTAACGACATGACGCTGATAAATATCCGCCTGGAACTTGCACGAACCCCTGAGTTCCCCGAGGGCAGCCCCAACCACGGCTATCAGTTCGTCGTGCCATTGGATAAGGAAGATCATATCGACGTTGAGGCCTGGCGGGCCGACAAGAAGGCCTGCACGGTCAAGCGGTTCTGGGGAGAAGAGGATGCGGATGAAGGCTACCTCATCCACACCCGGCACCGTAGCTGGGCTTTTTCCTACGCCCCGGGTGAAGAGGACGACGAGCCGTTCTTCCGCTTTGAGTCCCACGCCTTCCGGGAGGGCGAGTATGTCTCCCTTACCGGCCATGACGGTGTGATACATCCCTTCAAGGTGGTCAGCATTCACTGATGCCGTCCAGGCTTCGGATTGCCCAACTCAGAGATATATTGTCCCATGATGGGGGCGGTCTTTTCGCGGTTGGCGGTCTCGCCGGGGCCTCGACAGATCTGTCCCGGCCGGTACATTGACAATGTTGGGATCCGGCTTAAAGCGTTGTTAAGGAACAGCCTTTATAAATTCATGGTTTGAAGCTATTGATTTAAATCAGGTCAAAAGCAATGCCGACGGAAATCCGCAACATTATTTTCACCACCAATGAAGTGCTGCAAGCGGTCAAGAATTTCAGGCAGTACAAGAAGAACCCGTTGCCGACGGGAAGCGTCATCGCCTCCGCGCACACCGGCCCCCCTGTCCCGGCCAGGA
>CBDUSV010000043.1:0-14632 GCA_965369885.1 uncultured bacterium | reverse complement strand
GCCGTCATTGCCATCGGCAATTTCGACGGCGTCCATCGCGGCCATCAGGCGGTGATCGGCGCCGCCAGGGACATCGCCACCGCCAATTCCGCGCCCCTGGGCGTGTTGACCTTCGAGCCCCACCCGAGGAGCGTATTCAGCCCCGAGGCCGCACCCTTTCGCCTGAGCACGCTGCGCACCCGGTCCCACCACATGGAGGCGCTCGGGGTCGATTGCCTGTTCGTGCTCCATTTCGACATGGATTTTGCCGCCATCAGCGCCGAAGATTTCGTCGCCGATATTCTGGTCGGCGGCCTTGCGGCCCGCCATGTGGTGGTGGGCGAGAATTTCGTCTTCGGTCACCGGCGCCAGGGTAAAGTCGAGGTGCTGAAGTCCCTTGCCAAACACCACGGCTTCGGGGTCGATTGCGTCGCCCCGGTGCGTGACGGTGACGACATGGTGTCGTCGGGCCGGATTCGCGATCTGGTGCGCAAGGGCGACGTCAAAAGCGCCGCCCAGGCGCTCGGCCGGTTCTGGGAGATCGAGGCCCGCATCGAACATGGCGACGGCCGCGGCCGCGATCTCGGATTCGCCACCGCCAATCTGCACCTCGCCGAGCACCTCAATCCCGCCTTTGGCATCTATGCGGTCCGCGCCGGCATCGATTCCGGGCCCGCCACGGTGTGGCATGACGGCGTCGCCAGTTTCGGCAAGCGCCCCACCTTCGGCGGCACCGAGCCCTTGTTCGAGGTCCACCTTTTTGACTTCGACGGCGATATCTATGGCCGCCATCTCAGGGTGCTTTTGGTTGATTACCTGCGCGCCGAGGAGAAGTTCGACGACGCCGCCGCCCTGGTCGCCCAGATGGAGAAGGACGCGGTGGCGGCGCGCGGCATCCTTGCCAAGGTTGACGCCGGGCCGTCAATAGAGAACAGTGCCGCCGCATCCTCGTGAACCGCATCCTCGTGAAACAGACGTCTGATACCTGCCGATGAGCGCCAAAAGCGCCGATAGCGCTGATTATAAATCCACCGTGTTCCTGCCGCGCACGGATTTCCCGATGCGGGCGGGGCTGCCCAAGCGCGAGCCCGAGTGGCTCGAACGCTGGGCGCGCATCGGCCTTTCCGCCAAACTGCGCGAGGGCAGGCGTGGCCGCGAGCGCTTCGTCCTGCATGACGGGCCGCCCTACGCCAACGGCAACATCCATATCGGCCACGCGCTCAACAAGATCCTCAAGGACGTCATCAACCGTTCGCAGCGCATGGGGGGCAAGGACGTCATCTATGTGCCGGGATGGGATTGCCACGGCCTGCCCATCGAATGGCAGATCGAGGAGAATTACCGCGCCGGCGGCAAGGACAAGGACGCGGTGCCGGTGGTCCAGTTCCGCCAGGAATGCCGGGATTTCGCCGCCAAGTGGATCGAAGTCCAGAAGGAGGAGTTCAAGCGTCTCGGCATCGAAGGGGATTGGGATCATCCTTATACCACCATGGCCCACGGCGCCGAGGCCCAGATCGTCCGCGAGTTGTGCAAATTCCTGATGAGTAAAAGCCTCTATAAGGGTGTCAAGCCGGTGATGTGGTCGGTGGTGGAAAAGACCGCCCTGGCCGAGGCCGAGGTCGAATACCAGGACCACACATCGACCACGGTGTGGGTCAAGTTTCCGGTGGTGGAGACGAAGGTGGGGGACCTCGAAGGCGCCGCGGTGGTGATCTGGACCACCACGCCCTGGACCCTTCCCGGCAACCGCGCCGTGGCCTATGGCGCCGACTTCGACTACCAAGTGCTCACCGTCACCGAGACCGCCCCCGACAGCCTGGCCAAGGTTGGCGAAAAGCTGGTGGTGATGGCCGATCTGGTGGAGATGACGGCCAGCCACGCCGGAATCCTCGGCCATGACGTCGCCGCCACCATCAAGGGGTCTGAGCTTGAAGGCACGCTGTGCGCCCATCCGCTACGGGGCCAGGACCCAGACGGCTACTATGATTTCGACGTGCCTCTGTTGCCCGGCCATCACGTCACCGCCGAGGATGGCACCGGCTTCGTCCATATCGCGCCGGGTCACGGCGCCGACGACTTCGAACTCGGCCAGCGCTTCGGCGTTGAGACCCCCGAAACCGTGGGGCCGGGCGGGCTGTATTACGACCGGGTGGCGCTGTTCGCCGGCAAGCACGTCTTCAAGGTTGATGGCGATGTCGCCGACGCCATCGCCGCGGCGGGCGGGCTGCTCGGGCGGGGCTCCTTGGTCCATTCCTACCCCCATTCCTGGCGCTCGAAGGCGCCGTTGATCTTCCGCGCCACGCCGCAATGGTTCATTTCCATGTCTGAGAACGGGCTCAGGGACAAGGCGCTGGCCGCCATCAACGACACCAGATGGGTGCCGCCGGCGGGCCGGAACCGCATCTTCTCCATGGTCGAGAGCCGGCCCGATTGGTGCATTTCGCGCCAGCGCGCCTGGGGCGTGCCGATCACCGTGTTTGTCGACAAGCGCAGTGGCGAGCCCTTGCGCGACGAGGCTGTGAATGAGCGCATCATCGCCGCGGTCGAGGCCGAAGGCACCGATATCTGGTTTACCAGCGGCCCTGAGAAATTTCTTGGCCCCGGCCATGACGCCAAGGACTTCGATCAGGTCACCGATATCCTCGACGTCTGGTTCGATTCCGGCGCCAGCCACAGTTTCGTCCTGGAAAAGCGCGATGATCTGGGCTGGCCGGCGGCTCTCTACCTCGAAGGTTCCGACCAGCATCGCGGCTGGTTCCAGTCCTCGCTTCTCGAATCCTGCGGCACCAGGGGCCGCGCGCCCTATGACGCGGTGCTGACCCACGGTTTCGTCATGGACGGGGACGGCCGCAAGATGTCGAAGTCCCTGGGCAATGTGGTGGCGCCGCAAAAGGTGGTGGACGAGTTCGGCGCCGACGTGCTGCGCCTTTGGGTGGTGAGCTCGGACTATTCCGAGGATCTCCGCATCGGACCCGATATCCTCAAGCATCAAATCGACACCTATCGGCGCCTGCGCAACACCATGCGCTATTTGTTGGGCGCCGTCGCCGATTTCGACCCCTCGGCCCGCCTCGCCCCCGACGAGATGCCGGAGCTCGAGCGCTGGGTGCTGCACCGCCTGTTTGAGCTCGACCGCATGGTCAAGGACTGTTGCGAGGGTTTCGACTTCCACCCGCTCTATACCGCGATCCACAATTTCTGCGCCGTCGATCTATCGGCGTTCTATTTCGATATCCGCAAGGATGCGCTGTATTGCGACCGCAAGGATTCGATCCGCCGCCGCGCCGCGCTTACGGTGATGGACCATGTCTTCATGTGTCTCACCACCTGGCTGGCGCCGGTATTGTGCTTCACCGCCGAGGAGGTCTGGCTCACCCGCTTCCCATCCGACGACGGCAGCGTCCATCTCCAGACCTTCCCCGATGTGCCGGAAGCCTGGCGAGACGACGCCTTGGCCGCCAAATGGGAACGGATCCGGCGTTTGCGCCGGGTCGTCACCGGCGCCATCGAGATCAAGCGCGCCGACGGCACCATCGGGTCCAGCCTTCAGGCCCACCCGGTGGCCCATGCCGAGCGGGGAGATGTCGAGGCCATGGACGGAGTCGATCTTGCCGAGATTTCCATCACCTCGGGCGCCACGCTTTTGGAAGGCGCGGGGCCCGAAGACGCCTTCACGGTTCCCGATATTCCCGGCATTGCCGTGGTGGTGGACATCGCCGAAGGCGAGAAGTGCCAACGCTGCTGGCAGGTGCTGAGCGAGGTCGGCGGCGACGGCAAGGATATCTGCCTGCGCTGTGCCGACGCCGTCGCCAACCTTGCCGCTGCCGGCTAGGGGCGCGCGGTGAAGCTCGAAAGCAGGCCCTGTTTCGTCCTCGGTGGTGCCGCCGCCGCGGTGGTTTTCGTCCTCGATCAACTGAGCAAATGGTGGGTGATCACCCAGCTGATGACCCCGCCCCGGGTGATCGAGATCACGCCTTTCTTCAATTTCGTCATGTGGTGGAACAAGGGGGTGACCTTCGGGCTGTTCGCCTCGGCGCCTGGCTGGGGACGCTGGGTGATGGTGGCGCTGGCCCTTGTCATCACCGCCATCCTGGTGATTTGGCTCCTTAAGGTTAACGATAAACTCCCGGCGCTGGCCATCGGCCTGGTCATCGGCGGCGCCGTGGCCAACGTGATTGACCGCATACGCTTCGCCGCAGTCGCGGATTTCCTTGATTTTCATGCAGGCCCATGGCATTGGCCGGCCTTTAACCTGGCCGACACGGCGATCACCATCGGGGTCGGCCTGCTGCTCATTGATGCTTTTCTTGCGAACCGGAAACCGCTAGATTAGCGGCCTGGGACAAGAAGGTTTCTCGCAGGGAGTTTTTCATGAAAGCGGTCTCAATATCTGTTAAGCCGCGCGCGCTTGTGGCCGGGGTTATCGTGGCGGCCGCATTTGCCACATCGGGTTGTTCGGAAGTGCGCCAGGCCGTGGGCTTCGAGAAGACCACGCCGGACGAGTTCCGGGTTGTCTCCCGGGCGCCGCTCAGCATGCCGCCCCATTATGGCCTGAAGGCGCCGCGCCCCGGCGCCACCCGCCCCCAGGAGACTAAAATCCCCGACAAGGCGCGCCAGATCGTGATCGATGGCAACTCCGCGAGGAAAAACAATGCCGTGCTCGGCAAACGGTTTCGCGGCCGCCCGGCGGGTGAGCTTGCGCTTCTGAAACAGGCCGGGACCAACCGAATCGATCCCAACATCCGGCGCTTGATCGACCGCGAATCCTCCACCTTGGCTGCGGCCAAGCAAGGCTTCGCCGAGAAATTGATTTTCTGGAAAAAACCACCGGCCCCGGGCGTCGTGGTCGATCCCAAGCTCGAGGCCCGGCGTTTGCGTGAGAATGCCGCCCTCGGCCGCGCTCAGACCACGGGTGAAACCCCCGTGATCACGCGCAAGGAGGGCGGGTTGTTCGGCAACATCACCGAGGGAATCCTCAACGATCTCTTTTAGCAGGCATGTACAGTGCGCATGTCCAGTGCGCTCCGACATCACCGGTCATCACCGGTTGTCACGCAATTTTGAACGGGTTTTTCATTGCGGCACTTGCGGTTTTCGCTGCCGGTGCCATATTCCTGTCAAAGTCTCCGGGTTGTATGCCCGGTGACGGTTTGGCGCCGTCGCCATAATGTTGTTGGCTTTGCCATGTAACCTTGCCGAGTGAGGATGTCAGGCTTCAATCGTCTCAATCTGTTTCTATTCGCAGGCTTGGCGGTCTTGATCGCCACCGCGCCGTGGTCCGCGGCCGTGGCCGGCGTGTTCAACCCTGAAACCTTCACCTTGGCGAACGGCCTCAAGGTCGTGGTCATAACCAATCACCGCTCACCGGTGGTGAAGCACATGCTGTGGTACCGCATCGGCGCCGCCGACGATCCGCCGGGAAAATCGGGGATCGCCCATCTGCTTGAGCACCTCATGTTCAAGGGCACCAAGACCATGGCCGCCGGGGCATTCTCCAAGGTCATTGCCCGCAATGGCGGCCGCGAAAACGCTTTCACCGGCCATGACAGCACCGGCTATCACCAGACCGTGGCGTCGGACCGCATCGAGCTGATGATCAAACACGAAGCCGACCGCATGGTGAACCTGGTGATCACCGACCAGGAGGTCGAGGCCGAGCGCAAGGTCGTCATCGAGGAGCGCCGGGCCAGGACCGAAAACCGGCCGTCGGCGCTGCTGGGCGAACAGGCCCAGGCGGCGCTCTATCTCAACCACCCCTACCGTATTCCCGTCATCGGCTGGAAGCATGAGATCGAGGGCATACAAAAGCAGGATATCCTCGATTTCTACCGCAGCCATTACACCCCGGCCAATGCCATCCTCATCGTCGCCGGCGACATCACCGCCAAGCAATTGCGGCCCTTGGCCGAGAAATATTATGGCGTGATCCCGTCGCGCAAGGTGGACAAGCGCCGACGCCTCCAGGAGCCGCCGCAACGCGCCGACCGCCTGGTGACAATGAAAAGCTCACGCGTGCGCAATGCCCGATGGTCGCGCGATTATCTGGCGCCGAGCCGCGTCTCCGGCGCCACCCAGCACTCCCATCCGCTCGAGGTTCTGGAAGAGATACTGGCGGGCGGGGCGACGTCGCGGCTTTACCGGTCCTTGGTGGTCGAGAACAAGATCGCGGTCTCGGCGGGGGCTTATTACGATGGCAGCAGTCTCGATCTGGGCACCTTCGGCCTCTATGGTCAGCCCCGCAAAGGCATCTCCATTGAAAAATTCGAGACCGCGATGGAGGCCGAGCTCGCCAAGCTGTTTAAAGACGGGGTCAGCGCCGATGAGGTCCGCCGCGCCAAGAAGCGGCTCAAGGCGGCGGCCATTTTTGCCCGTGACTCGTTGAGCCGTGGCGCCAGGGCGATCGGCAACGCCCTGACTTCGGGCCAAACCATCGCCGACGTGGAGAACTGGCCCGAGCACATCGAGGCTGTTACCGTGGCCCAGGTCAATGCGGCGGCACGCGCCGTCCTGCAGGACAAGCGTTCGGTGACCTCTTTGTTGCTGCCGAAACGCAGGGGCCCAAAAGGTAAGGGTAAAGCGCGATGATCCAGAAACATGGCCGTTACCGCCATTCGCCCGCTTTGGTTCTGGTCCTGGCCATGGCGGCCATACTCCTGTGGCCCGCCACGCCGGCCGGCGCCATTTCGATCCAGCGCGTGGTCAGTGAGAAGGGCATCGAGGCCTGGCTTGTCGAGGACCACTCGGTCCCCCTGATGACCATGCGTTTCGCCTTCCGCGGCGGCAGCGCCCTTGACCCCAAGGGCAAGGAAGGCCTTGCCAGCATGACCTCGTCGTTGCTCGATGAAGGCGCCGGGGATATCGATTCCATGGGGTTTCAACAGCGCCTCGAGGACAATTCCATATCCATCGGATTCGGCGCCGGGCTTGACAATTTCACAGGCACGCTCCGCACCCTGACCGAGACCCGGGCCATGGCTTTTGATCTGTTGCGCCTCGCCATGACAAGCCCGCGGTTCGACCCAGAACCTGTCGAGCGCATCCGCACCCAGATCCTGTCCTCACTCGCGCGCTCTGCCGAGCGTCCCCGCCGCATCGCCAGGCGCATTTGGATGCGTTCCGTGTTCCCCAGCCACCCCTATCGCCGCCCGGCGGACGGCACGCCCGAGAGCATCGTCAGGATCAAGCCCGATGATATGCGCGGCTTCGTTAAGGACCGGCTTGGCCGTGACAAGCTGGTCATCGGCGTCGTCGGCGATATCTCGGCCAAACAGCTGGCGCCGCTGCTTGATAAGACCTTTGGTTCATTGCCTGCCAAGGCCAAGTCGAACTACGTGCCCGAGGCCGTCCCGGCGGTGTCCGGCGACGTTTTCGTCATCACCCGCGACATTCCGCAAAGCGTGGTGCTGTTCGGCCATGGCGGCATCAAGCGCAACGATCCCGATTACTACGCCACCTACATCATGAATTACATTCTTGGCGGCAGTTCGCTGAATTCGCGGCTTGGCGACGAGGTGCGGGAAAAACGCGGCCTGGCCTATTCGGTCTATAGCTATCTGTCGGTCTTGGATCATGCCGGGCTGATCATGGGCGGGGTGGCGACCGCCAATGAAAGCGTCGCCAAGTCGATCGAGATCATCCGCAAGGAATGGGCGCGCATGCGCAACGGCAAGGTGTCCTCCCAGGAACTTGCCGACGCCAAGACCTATCTCACCGGTTCGTTCTTCACCCGGCTCAACTCAACCCGGCGGATTTCGCGGCTGTTGCTCGGCATGCAGCTCGAGCATCTTGGCATCGATTACATCACCCGCCGCAATCGCCTGATTGACGGGGTCAGCGCCGCCGATATCAGCCGCGTCGCCAAACGCCTCCTCGATCCGGCCAAGCTCACTTTCATCGTCATCGGTACGCCTGAGGGGGTCAAGCCGACCCGCGAGCCGCCGCCCAAAAGCTGACGCCGCAACCAAGCGAGCCATGCTCTACCGTCACGAAACCAGATTCTGTTTTGCCAAGAATATCGGTGACGACGGTCTCAGTCCTGACGAGTTCGACCCGGTGTTGGCGGCCACGGCGCCGATCCTGGCGGATTTACGCGCCCAACATGGCGATGGCAGCTTAACGTTCCTGGGGCTCCCAGGGCGCAGCGACGATCTCGGCGGGCTCGATGATCTGGCTGGGCGTCACCGCGAGAGTTTCGACGATGTCGTCATCCTCGGCACCGGCGGTTCCAGCCTCGGCGGCCAGGCCCTGGCGGCGCTCGCCACCAAACCCCATGCCTCGCCGCGCCTCCATTTCATGGACAACATCGACCCCGCGAGCTTTGCCATGCTGTTCGCCGGTCTCGATCTGGCGCGCACCGGCTGGATCGTGATTTCCAAATCCGGCACCACGCCCGAGACCGTGGCCCAATTTCTGATTTGCTTGCAGCTGTTTTCGGATGTGGTAGGGATCGGCGAGGCCGGGGCGCATTTCACCGTCATCACCGCGCCCGCCGCCGATGACGGCGGCAATCCCATGCGCCGTGCCGCGGAGCAATATTCCATCCCGGTTCTCGATTTCGACCCCGGCCTCGATGGCCGCTTTTCCGTGCTGTCGTCGGTCGGGCTGTTGCCGGCGATGATCGCCGGGCTTGATGGCGCCGCCGTGCTCCTGGGCGCCAAGGAGGTGGTGGACGCCGTCATGGCCGATGCCACGTCCGCCCCAGCCCCAGCAGAGGGCGCCGCCATCAATGTCGCCTTGTCGCGCCATCACCACATCACCCAGACCGTGCTGATGCCCTATGCCGACCGTCTCAAGCTGTTCGCCGGTTGGCACCGTCAGCTGTGGGCAGAATCGCTTGGCAAGGACGGGTGCGGCACGACGCCGGTCACCGCCCAGGGCGCCGTCGATCAACACAGCCAGCTCCAGCTCTATCTGGCAGGGCCGAGGGACAAGCTGTTCAACTTCATCCTTACCGACGTTGCCGGCAGCGGCCAGACCATCGCCGCCGATTTCGCCGAGACCGAGGAGTTCGCCTACCTG
This sequence comes from uncultured bacterium, assembly GCA_965369885.1. GTDB lineage: Bacteria > Pseudomonadota > Alphaproteobacteria > SMXQ01 > SMXQ01 > JAZFWG01. Next base: position 5,635 of record CBDUSV010000043.1, on the reverse strand, counting down.
GAAGGCCACACCATGGGGGACCTGTTCGCCGCCGAGCAGGCCGCCACCGCCGAGACCCTGGCCAATGGCGGCCATCCGGTGCGCATGTTCGCCGTCGACGCGGTCAATGAACGGGTCATCGGCGCTTTGATGATGCATTTCATGGTCGAGACCGTGATCGCCGCCGGCCTCTATGGCGTCGATCCCTACGGCCAGCCCGCGGTGGAAGAGGGCAAGGTACTGGCGCGCCGCTACCTCGCCGATCTCGACACCGTTAAGGTCAAGGGCGAATGACCCTGCGCATTTTGCCCGAGACCCTGGTCAACCGCATCGCCGCCGGCGAGGTGGTGGAGCGTCCGGCCTCGGTGGTCAAGGAGCTGGTGGAGAACGCCATCGACGCCGGCGCCCGCCACATCGATGTGGTTCTGCGCGACGGCGGCAAAAGCTTCATCTCGGTCAGCGATGACGGTGAAGGGCTCGGCCGGGACGATCTGGTGCTTGCCGTCGAACGCCACGCCACCTCCAAGCTCGACGGCGACGATCTCGTCGGGATCGCGACCCTCGGGTTCCGCGGCGAGGCCTTGGCGTCGATCGGCGCCGTTAGCCGGATGACCCTGACCGCGCGCGCCGCCGGCACGGACGAGGCCTGGTCGATCACCGTCGAGGGCGGCCGCAGATCAGAGCCCGTCCCGGCGGCCCATCCCATCGGCGCCCGGGTCGAGATCCGCGATCTGTTCTACGCCACCCCGGCGCGGCTCAAATTCCTCAAGACCAGCCGCACCGAGCTCAACCACGCCATCGATGCGGTCAAGCGCCTGGCCATGGCCACCCCCGCCATCGCCTTCACATTCCATGACGATGACCAGGTCAAGCTCAGGCTCAACGCCGCCCAGGGCGATCTGTTTGCCGCCCGGCTTGACCGCCTCGGCGCCGTGATGGGCCGCGAATTCGCCGACAACGCGGTCCCGGTCGATGCCGAGCGCCAGGGCCTCCACCTTGGCGGCTATGTTGGATTGCCGACGCTCAACCGCGCCAACGCCCAGGCCCAGTATCTGTTGGTCAATGGCCGCCCGGTGCGCGACCGGCTGTTGGCCGGCGCCGTGCGCGGGGCCTACCAGGACGTGCTGGCCCGTGACCGCCATCCCCTGTTGGCGCTGTTCCTCGACGTGCCCCCGGACATGGTCGACGTCAATGTCCATCCCGCCAAGACCGAGGTGCGGTTCCGCGATGCAGGACTGGTTCGCGGCCTCATCGTCGGCGCCATCAAGCACGCCCTGGCCGATGCCGGACACCTCACCGCCACCACCCATTCGGCGGCGGCGCTGGGCGCCTTCAGCCCCGAGGCGGGAATGCCCACCGCGCCATATTCCGCCGCGTCGGGCCATGGCGCCCGGCTGCCCCCGGGCCTGGCCGAGGCCGCCGCCGCCTATCATGCGCCCCTGCCGGGCCAGGCCCTGCCCGGGCTCTCGACCCCGCCGGGGGCCATTGCCGGCGCCGTTCTCTCCGGCGAGGATCAGACGGCGCTGGAATATCCCCTGGGCGCGGCGCGGGGCCAGCTGCACCAGACCTATATCGTCGCCCAGACCCGGGACGGCATCGTCATCGTCGACCAGCACGCCGCCCATGAGCGCTTAGTCTATGAACGCATGAAGCGCGCCATCGACGGCGATGCCATCGAACGCCAGGGTATGCTGATCCCCGAGGTGGTGGAACTGGATGAGGCCGCCGCGGCGCGCCTGGTGGCCCGGGCCGATGAACTGGCCGAGCTCGGCCTGGTGTTCGAGGCCTTCGGCGCCGGCGCGGTGATGGTGCGCGAGGCCCCGGCGCTGCTGGGCGAGGCCAATCTGCAGGGCCTGATGCGCGATCTTGCCGATGAGATCGCCGAATATGGCGCCGGGCTCAGCCTCAGAGAAAAGCTCGAGGAAGTCTGCGCCACCCTCGCGTGTCATTCGTCGGTCCGCGCCGGCCGCGCCCTCAACATCGCCGAGATGAACGCGTTGCTGCGGGAAATGGAGGCGACCCCCAATTCCGGCCAGTGCAGCCACGGCCGCCCCACCTATGTGGAGCTCAAGCTCTCCGACATCGAGAAACTGTTCGGCCGCCGCTAGGCGTCTTTCGCCTCAAACCTCAGAAACACGAAGCGGGCGGCGCCATAGCTGCGCTCATCGAGCTGGGCGAACCCCTCGGGCGGGGCGAAGGCGTCGGTGGCGGCGAGCTCGATGACGAGGAGCGCGCCGGGCGCGATCCAGCCGCCGTCGCCAAGGGCGGTGAGCGCCGGGGCCGACAGGCCCTTGCCATAGGGCGCATCGAGGAACGCAATTTCGGCGGCCTCCCTGGCCGGGCCCGGCTTCAAGGCGTCGCGTTTGAGGGTTTCCATCCCATCCCCGGCGCCAAGGCCCTTTGCGGTCGCGCGGATTTGCTCCAACTGGGCGCCGTCATGATCGAGGAATGTCACCTTCGCCGCGCCGCGGGACAGCGCTTCGAAGCCCAAGGCGCCCGAGCCGCAGAACACATCCAGCACCCGGGCGCCGCCCAGCCCCGGCGCCTCAGCGGCCCACTTGGCGTGGGCAAGGATGTTGAACACCGCTTCGCGCGCCCGGTCCGTGGTCGGCCGTATTTCGCCGCCCGGGGGCACCGGGATGGTGCGGCCCAGAAATTTACCGCCGGTGATGCGCATGTTTTTTGGCACCGGTTTGTTCGCCGACCACCTTGGCCGGGACCTCGCGCAGCGCGCCGGGTTCCAGGCGTCCGAGCTGGAAAGAGCCGTAAGCGGTGCGGATCAGCCGGTTGACCTTGAGGCCGAGATGCTCCATGACCCGGCGCACCTCGCGGTTCTTGCCCTCGGCCAGCGTCATGGTGATCCAGGAATTGTCCCCGCGCGTGCTGTCGAGCCTGGCACCGATGGCGCCATAGCGGATGCCCGAAATCTCGATGCCATCCTTGAGCTCAGCCAGGCGCAGAGGGTCGACCTTGCCGAAGACCCGGACCCGGTAGCGCCTAAGCCAGCCGGTGGCCGGCAGTTCCAGCCGCCGCGCCAGGCCGCCGTCATTGGTCAGCAGCAACAAGCCCTCGGAATTCAGATCAAGCCTGCCGACCGAGATCAGCCGCGGCAATCCCGGCGGTAGCTGGTCGAAGATGGTGGGCCGGCGCTGGGGGTCGCGGTCGGTGCAGATCACGCCCCGGGGCTTGTGGTAGCGCCACAGCCGGGTGCGCTCGGCGGCGGCGGCGGGGGCGCCATCGACGGTGATGTGGGACGCCTCGGTCACCAGCACCGCCGGGGTGGTGAGGATCACGCCATCGACCGCGATGCGCCCGTCGGCGATCATGCGCTCGGCGCCGCGGCGCGAAGCCACGCCGATGCGCGCCAGGCGCTTGGCGATGCGCTCACCCTTTTCGATGCGCTCACCCTGGGCGGCGGCGCCGTCATCGGCGCGGGTCCTAGCCGCCACCGCGGGCCGCTTCGATGAAGGCGGTGAAGATTTTGCCGTCGCCCGGCGAGATGTCGTATTCCGGATGCCATTCGACGCCGATGCAAAAGCGCCGGCCCGGGTCCTCGATGCCTTCGATGACGCCGTCGGGCGCGCGGGCATTGATGGCGATGCCGTCGCCCACATCCTTGACCGCCTGATGGTGGGCGCTGTTGACCGGAAGCGTGGCGGCGCCGACGATGGCGTGCAGCTGGGTGTTGGCGATGATGTCGACGTCGTGGCCGGGCTCGGTGCGCGGGTTGGGTTGTTCGTGGGCGAGGGCGCCGGTGATCTCGTCCGGGATGTGCTGGATCAGGGTGCCGCCGAGCACCACGTTGAGCAGCTGCTCGCCGCCGCAGATGCCGAGCACCGCCAGATCCCGCGCCATGGCGCCCTTGGTGATGGCGAGCTCGAACTGGGTGCGGCCGTCCTTGGTGGTGACCGATTGGTGGCGGCTTTGGGCGCCGAACAGCGCCGGGTCCACATCGAACGCGCCGCCGGTGATCAGCAGCCCGTCGATGCGATCGAGATAGGCCTCCACCGCAACGGTCTCATGGGGCAGCAGGATGGGCAGCCCGCCGCCACGCACGACGGCGCCGCAATAATTCTCCCGGACCGCGTACCACGGCAGATTGGAATAGCTCCCCGGCGGCTCGGCATCGACGGTGATGCCGATGACCGGACGGCTGGTGTCTTTGGCATTCATGGCGGCACTCTAAGCCGCGCCGCGATTGCAGGCAACGGCGGCTCCCTTGACGAGGCCCCACTTGACGGAGACCGGGCCGGGCTGCGAGGTTGCGCCATGTCCAAAGGGTGCGACAGCTTGGATGGGGCGACGTTCATGGCCCGGGCGTTGGCCGAGGCCAAAGCGGCGGGCCAGCGCGGCGAGGTCCCGGTGGGCTGCGTCATCACCGATGGGGAAAGTGGCAAGGTGCTGGCCGCCGTCGGCAATGGCGCCATCGAACACTCCGATCCCACGGCCCACGCCGAGATCCAGGCGCTACGCGCCGCCTGCGCCAAGATGGGCAAGCCCAGGCTCGATGGCTGCGATCTTTATGTCACCCTGGAGCCGTGTGCGATGTGCGCCACCGCCATCGGCTTCGCCCACATCCGCCGGCTCTATTATGGCGCCTATGATGCCAAGGGCGGCGGCGTCGAGCACGGCCCCCGCATCTTCACCCAGCCCACCTGCCACCACCGCCCCGAGGTCATCGGCGGCATCGAGGAGGTCCGCTCTGCTGAGTTGTTGAAGACCTTCTTCCAGGCCCGGCGCTAGGTTTTATCCGCGGCCACATAGCGCCACACACCATCGTCGCCCTTGGCTGCGCTTAGTCGGCCCACGTTCAGCAGGTAATTGACGTGGGCCAGGATCTCGCCCATGGCGAAGGAGATCTCGCGGGCATCGAGCTTGCGGTCGAACAGATGGGGGATCAGATCGGCGGCGCATTGGGGGGTGGCGCAGGCATGGGCCACCACGTCAAGCCGTTCGTCATGGTGATGGCTTAGCTGGTCGAGGCGCCGGTGCAGCCCGGTGAAGGGCAGGCCGTGGGACGGCAGCACCAGGGTCTCGGCGGGCAGGCCATGGAACGGCGCCAATGAGGCGAGGAAGCGGCCCAGCGGGTCGGCATCGGGTCTGAAATGGCGGACGGAGATATTGGGCGTGATGCGGGGCAGGATCTGGTCGCCGGAAATCAGCACGCCGCGCTCCGGGCAATACAAGCACGCATGTTCCGGCGAATGGCCGTGGCCGACCATGACCCGCCAGCCCATCGCCCCGATCTCAATCTCGTCGCCCGCCGCGTAATGGAGGGTGGTATCGGGCAGGGACGGCACGCCGCGCTGATAAAGATTGCCCCGGGCGCGAAGGGCGGTGTTGCGCTCATCATCAAGGCCATGGGTGCGGAAATACCGGGCGCGGTCTTCCGGGGTGGTGGTGGTGCCCTCGAACGCGGCCTCGGCGGCGCGCCATTCGCCTTCGGTGATCTGGACCGGCACGTCCCAGCGTTGATTGAGCCAGCCCGCCAGGCCGATATGGTCGGGATGGTAATGGGTGACCAGGATGCGCGAGACCGGCCGGCCATCGAGCACCCCGGTAAACACATCCTCCCACGCCCCGCGGATGGCGTCGATGCCGTAGCCGCAATCGATCACGCACCAGCTCGCGCCCTGGTCGATCAGCCACAAATTGA
>CBDUSV010000042.1:0-14652 GCA_965369885.1 uncultured bacterium | reverse complement strand
CGGCTTGGTCCGCTCAAATTTCGCTTTCGCCATGGCAGTCTTCTCCGTTTATTCCCCAAGCACCAAATTCGCCGTTACGCCAGTTTGGCGCGGACTTCGTCCGCCACCGCGCGCGGAACGCGTTCGTAATGGTCGAAATGCATGGTGAATTGCGCCCGGCCCTGGGTCATGGACCTGAGCTGATTGACATAGCCGAACATGTTGGCGAGCGGCACCTGGCTCGTGATCACCCGGGCGTTGCCACGCTGATCCATGCCCGAGACCTGGCCGCGGCGGCTGTTTAGATCGCCGATGACGTCGCCCATATATTCTTCCGGGGTCACCACTTCGACCCGCATCATGGGCTCGAGCAGAACCGGCCCGGCCTTGGCCATGCCCTCGCGGAAGGCGCTGCGGGCGGCGATCTCAAAGGCCAGGCTGGAGGAATCGACGTCATGGGAATCGCCATCGTAGAGCACTGCCATGAAATCGATCACCGGAAAACCGACGAGGATTCCGGAGTCCTTGGCGTTCCTCAGACCCTTCTCGACACCGGGGATGTATTCCTTGGGGATCCGGCCGCCGACCACCTTGTTCTCGAACTGGTATTCTCCGCCCCGTTCCATGGGCTCGAAGCGGATCTTGACCCGGGCGTACTGGCCGGAGCCGCCGGTCTGCTTCTTGTGGGTGAAGTCGGTCTCCACCGTCTTGGTGATGGATTCGCGGTAGGCGACCTGGGGCGCGCCGACATTGGCTTCAACCTTGAATTCGCGCTTCATGCGGTCGACCAGGATCTCGAGATGGAGTTCCCCCATGCCCTTGATCACGGTCTGGCCGCTTTCTTCATCGGTTGTGACGCGGAACGACGGATCCTCCGCCGCCAACCGCGACAAGGCGACGCCCATTTTCTCCTGATCGGCCTTGGTCTTGGGCTCGACCGCGACCTCGATCACCGGCGCGGGGAATTCTATGCGCTCGAGCACCACCGGGTCATTGATATCGGAGAGCGTGTCGCCGGTGGTGGTGTCCTTGAGTCCGGCCAGGGCCACGATATCGCCGGCCCGCGCCTCCTTGATGTCCTCGCGGGAATTGGCGTGCATCAACAGCATGCGGCCGACCCGTTCGCGTTTGTCCTTGATGGTGTTGAGGATACTGCTACCGCCTTCAAGCACGCCGGAATAGACCCGAACGAAGGTGAGGGACCCGACGAACGGATCGGTCATGACCTTGAAGGCGAGGGCTGAGAACGGCTCATCATCGGAGTTATGGCGCTCGATGGACTCATCGGTTCCGGCCTTGACGCCCAAAATCGCGGCAACGTCGGTCGGCGCCGGCAGGAAATCGACCACCGCGTCGAGAAGCGGCTGCACGCCCCTGTTCTTGAACGCCGAGCCGTTGAGAACCGGGACGAAATCCCCGGCCAACGTGCCCTTGCGGATACAGCGTTTCAGGGTTTCCTGGTCCGGCTCATTGCCCTCGAGATAGGCCTCGAGGACGGCGTCATCCTGATCGACGACGGTTTCGATCAACTTGGAGCGGCATTCGGCGGCCTTCTCGGCAAGATCATCGGGAATATCGCATTCATCGAACTCGGCGCCGAGGGTTTCTTCCTTCCAGATCACCGCCTTCATCTTGATGAGATCGACGATGCCGGCGTAATCGGCCTCGGCGCCGACCGGCAATTGCAACACCAGGGGCGCCGCGCCCAGGCGATCGACCATCATATCGACGGTACGGAACATATCCGCGCCGATGCGGTCCATCTTGTTGACAAAACAGATGCGCGGGATCTCGTACTTGTCGGCCTGGCGCCATACCGTCTCCGACTGGGGCTCGACGCCGGCGACGCTGTCGAACACGGCGATGGCGCCGTCAAGCACCCTGAGGCTGCGCTCGACCTCAATGGTGAAATCGACGTGGCCGGGGGTGTCGATCACGTTGATCCTGTGATCACGCCAGAAGCATGTGGTCGCGGCCGAGGTGATGGTGATGCCGCGCTCCTGCTCCTGCTCCATCCAGTCCATGGTTGCCGTGCCCTCATGGACCTCGCCGAGCTTGTAGGACCGTCCGGTGTAATACAGGATGCGTTCAGTGGTCGTGGTCTTGCCGGCATCGATGTGCGCCATGATGCCGATATTGCGATACTGTTCGAGGGGTGTGGTGCGGGCCATTGCCAGGATACCTTAAAAACGCCTACCAGCGGTAATGGGAGAAGGCCTTGTTGGCCTCTGCCATCCGATGGGTGTCTTCGCGCTTTTTGACCGCCGCGCCACGATTGTTGGCGGCATCGAGAAGTTCGCCCGATAGCCGCTCCCTCATGGTGTTTTCCGACCGGTTGCGGGAGAGATCGATCAGCCACCTGATGGCCAATGCCTGGCGGCGGTCCATGCGGACCTCGACCGGCACTTGATAGGTGGCGCCGCCGACGCGGCGTGACCGCACCTCGATGGTGGGTTTGACATTGTCCAGGGCCTCATGGAAGACCTTGACGGGATCATTGCCGGTTTTCTCATGGATGACGTCGAAGGCGCCGTAAACAATCCTTTCGGCGGCCGATTTCTTGCCGTCGAGCATGAGACAATTGATAAACTTGGTCACCACAAAATCGCTGAATTTGGGATCGGGAAGAACTTCGCGCTTCTCTGCGGCGTGGCGGCGGGACATCTTTGGACCTCTATTTCGGACGCTTGGCGCCGTATTTCGAACGGCGCTGGCGGCGGTCGGTGACACCCTGGGTATCCAGGGTTCCGCGAATGACGTGATAACGCACCCCGGGCAGGTCCTTGACGCGGCCGCCGCGGATCAAGACCACGGAATGTTCCTGCAGATTATGGCCCTCGCCGGGGATATAGCTGGTGACCTCGAAGCCGTTGGTCAAACGCACCCGGGCGACCTTGCGCAGGGCCGAATTGGGCTTCTTCGGCGTCGTTGTGTAGACGCGGGTGCAGACGCCGCGCTTTTGCGGACAGGCCTTCATGGCAGGCACTTTGTTGTGCGTGACCTGCTTTACCCGCGGCTTTCGGACCAATTGGTTGGTCGTCGGCATGACATCTACCCTTCAACACATCTTGCGGCGGCCGCCCGGCGGCTCACTGCAAACATAAGACAAAAAAAAGCAACACGACGCCTGCATGACGCTCGCGTCTTGCCCGTATAGAACCAAATTTACCGGCCTCGGGGGCCGCTACGCGTTGTCGCGAAAACCGTGGGGCTGCGTCTATGCTGGAAAGCTACCACCAACCCCGAAAAGGTGCCGCATACTAGTGACGCGTCCAACCCCCGTCAAGCAAAACTGTCCAAAAAATCAAGGGTTCCCGCACGTCTTGCTCTCGCCATGTTATGAGACCGTCATGCGATCTTCGGCTCCTCGCTCGCCGGCAACTCCAACTCCTGGGCCGCGAGTTCGGCGGCCTCGCGGTCCTGTTCGGCGGCAATGAGGCGAAGCTGGTTCATATAACTGCCTGTCCCCGCCGGAATCAGCCGTCCGACGATGACATTTTCCTTCAACCCCATGAGGTTATCGACACGGCCGCTCACCGCCGCCTCGGTCAGAACCCGGGTGGTTTCCTGGAACGAAGCCGCCGAAATGAAGGAACTGGTCTGCAGCGACGCCTTGGTGATGCCCTGCAGCACCGGCCGGGCGACGGCGGGTTTCAGGCCTTCTTCCTCGGCCTTGGCGTTGGCGATATCGAACTCGATCCTGTCGGGCTGCTCGCCGACCAGATAGGTGGTCTCGCCCGGGTCCTCGATCTCGACCTTCTGCAGCATCTGGCGGCAGATCACCTCGATATGCTTGTCGTTGATCTTCACCCCTTGCAGGCGATAGACCTCCTGGATCTCGTCGACCAGATAGTTGGCCAGGGCCTCGACCCCCAGAACCCGCAGAATATCATGGGGCACCGGGTTGCCTTCGAGGAGATAATCACCGACTTCCACATAGTCGCCCTCCTGGACGGCGATGTGCTTGCCCTTGGGAATGAGATATTCGACCGGCTCGGCGCCTTCCTCCTCCGGCACCACCACGATGCGGCGCTTGGACTTATAGTCCTTGCCGAACTGAACCCGCCCGACGGTTTCGCTGATGATGGCATATTCCTTGGGCTTGCGGGCCTCGAACAGTTCGGCCACCCGCGGCAGGCCACCGGTGATGTCGCGGGTCTTGGAAAACTCGCGGGGGATCCGCGCCAGGACGTCGCCGGCATGGACCTCGGCCCCGTTCTCGATGCTGAGGATGGCATCCACGGACATGAAATAGCGGGCCTCGATGCCATTGGGCAGGACCACGACTTCGCCCTTCTTGTCGCGTAGCGTGATGCGGGGCCGGAGCTCCGAGCTCTTGGGATGTTGCTTCCAGTCGATCACCACCCGGTTGGCGATGCCGGTGGTTTCGTCGACGACCTCGCGGTAGGTCACACCTTCCTGCATGTCGACGTAATTGGCGATGCCCTCGCATTCGGTGATGATGGGAAGCGTATAGGGGTCCCACTCCGCCATCTTGTCGCCCTTTAGCACCTCGGCGTCCTCGTCGACCACCAGTTTGGCGCCATAGGGCACGCGATGGCGGGCCTTGACCCGGCCTGAGTCGTCGACCAACACCATCTCGCAATTGCGCCCCATGACCACGGGATTGCCTTCGCTATCGATGACGACATTGCGGTTGTTGATGTTGACCTTGGCGTCGAAGGCCGCTTCGATGCTCGACTGTTCTGAGCTGCGTTGGGCGGTCCCGCCGATGTGGAAGGTCCGCATCGTCAACTGGGTACCCGGCTCGCCGATGGATTGGGCGGCAATGACGCCGACGGCCTCGCCAATATTGACCACGGTGCCACGGGCAAGATCGCGTCCGTAACATTTGACGCAGACGCCGCTTTGGCTTTCGCAGGTCAGCACCGAGCGGATCAGAACCTCTTCGACGCCGGCACGGTCGATCAGATCAACCATGTCCTCGTCCATCAAAGTGCCGGCCTCGACCAGAACCTCGCCCGACAGCGGGTCGACCACGTCCTTTGCCGGGACACGGCCAAGGATGCGGTCGGCCAGGGCGTCGATGACGTCGCCGCCCTCGATCACCGCTTTACAATGCAGCCCCGCAGTGGTGCCACAATCTTCATCGACGATGATGGCGTCCTGGGCCACGTCCACCAGCCGCCGGGTGAGATAACCCGAATTCGCCGTCTTGAGCGCGGTGTCGGCCAAGCCCTTGCGGGCGCCATGGGTGGAGTTGAAATATTCGAGAACCGAGAGCCCCTCCTTGAAGTTGGAAATGATCGGCGTCTCGATGATTTCGCCCGAAGGCTTGGCCATCAAGCCGCGCATGCCGGCAAGCTGCTTCATCTGCGCTTCCGAACCGCGGGCGCCTGAATGGGCCATCATATAGACCGAGTTGATGGGCTGGCCCTTGCCGGAATGGGTAATGCCCGCCATCATTTCCTTGGCGACGGCATCGGTGCAATGGGACCAGGCATCGATCACCTTGTTGTACTTCTCGCCCTCGGTGATCAGGCCGTCATGGTACTGCTGCTCATACTCCTTGATCATGACGCGGGTCTCGGAAACCAGCCTTTCCTTGGCCGCGGGGATGACGAGATCATCCTTGCCGAAAGAAATCCCGGCCATGCAGGCATAGCTGAAGCCGGTTTTCATCAAGCGGTCACAGAAGATGACGGTCTCCTTCTGACCGCAATTGCGGTAGACCAGGTCGATCAGGTTGGACAATTCCTTCTTGGTCATCAACTGGTTGATGGCCTCGAAGCCGATGGTCGGGTGGCGCGGCAGGATTTCCGACAGAATCATCCGCCCCGGCGTGCTTTCCACAACGCTCAAGACCGGCTCGCCGTCTTCTCCGACCGAGGAATAGCGTGCCTTGATCTTGGCATGCAGGGTGACGACGCCGGCATCCAAGGCCTGTTGGATCTCGGCCACCGATGAGAACACCATGCCTTCACCGGGCTCACCCTCGTTTTCACTCGAGATGTAGTAGAGGCCGAGCACGATATCCTGGGTCGGCACGATGATCGGCTTGCCGTTGGCCGGGCTGAGGATGTTGTTGGTCGACATCATCAAGACCCGGGCCTCGAGCTGGGCCTCGAGCGAAAGCGGCACGTGGACAGCCATCTGATCGCCATCGAAATCGGCGTTGAAGGCGGTGCACACCAGGGGATGGAGTTGGATCGCCTTGCCTTCGATCAGCACCGGCTCGAACGCCTGGATGCCAAGCCGATGCAGGGTCGGCGCCCGGTTGAGCAAAATCGGATGCTCGCGGGTGACCTGGTCGAGGATATCCCAGACCTCGGGACGCTCCTTTTCGACCATGCGCTTGGCCGCCTTGATGGTGGTGGCCAGGCCATAGAGTTCAAGCTTGGCATAAATGAAGGGTTTGAACAGCTCGAGCGCCATCTTCTTGGGCAAGCCGCACTGATGCAGCAGGAGTTCGGGCCCGACGACGATGACCGAGCGGCCCGAGTAATCCACCCGCTTGCCCAGAAGGTTCTGGCGGAACCGGCCCTGCTTGCCCTTGAGCATGTCCGACAGCGACTTCAACGGCCGCTTGTTGGCGCCGGTGATGACGCGGGCGCGGCGGCCATTGTCAAACAGCGCGTCCACCGATTCCTGGAGCATGCGCTTTTCATTGCGGATGATGATGTCCGGCGCGCGCAATTCGATCAGCCGCTTGAGGCGGTTGTTGCGGTTGATCACCCTGCGGTACAAATCATTGAGGTCCGAAGTGGCGAAGCGGCCGCCATCGAGCGGCACCAGGGGGCGGAGCTCGGGGGGGATGACCGGGACGATCTCGAGGACCATCCATTCCGGCCGCGCCCCGGACTCGATGAAGGCCTCGACCAGCTTAAGCCGCTTGACCAGCTTCTTGCGCTTGGCTTCGGAGCCGGTTTCCTTCAATTCCACCCGCAAGGTGACGCGCTGTTCCTCGAGGTCGATGGCGCACAGCATCTCGCGCAATGCCTCGGCACCGATGCCGGCGGTGAAGGCGTCCTGGCCATGTTCGTCCTGGGCGGCGTAGAACTGTTCCTCGTTCAGGAGCTCGTGCATCTTCAACGGCGTCAGCCCTGGCTCGATAACGACGAAATTCTCGAAATAAAGGATGCGCTCGAGCTCCTTCAAGGTCATGTCGAGCAACAGCCCGATGCGGCTCGGCAGCGATTTCATGAACCAGATGTGGGCCACCGGCGAAGCCAGATCGATATGGCCCATGCGCTCGCGCCGCACCTTGGAGAGCGTGACCTCGACACCACATTTCTCGCAGATGATGCCGCGGTACTTCATGCGCTTATACTTGCCGCACAAGCACTCGTAGTCCTTGATCGGACCGAAGATACGGGCACAGAACAGGCCGTCGCGCTCTGGCTTGAAGGTGCGGTAATTGATGGTTTCCGGCTTCTTGATCTCGCCGAAGGACCACGAGCGGATGCGCTCGGGACTGGCAATGGAAATCCGCACCTGATCGAAGGTCTGAGGGCTGCTGGACTGGCCAAAGATCTTCATCAACTCGTTCATGGATATCTCCTGCTTTCGCCCATCCCGGATCCATTATTTCCGGAGATGGGGTTTGTGGCGGCGCGCCGCCATTCCATGATGGCTATTTGTGGTCGCTCAGCTCGACATTGAGACCGAGGGAACGCAACTCTTTCACCAAAACATTGAAGGATTCCGGGATACCCGCTTCGAAGCTGTCGTCGCCGTGGACCACCGCTTCGTAGACCTTGGTACGGCCCGAAACATCGTCGGATTTGACGGTCAGCATTTCCTGCAGGGTATAGGCGGCGCCATAGGCCTCGAGCGCCCAGACCTCCATCTCCCCGAAACGCTGGCCACCGAACTGGGCCTTGCCGCCCAGGGGTTGCTGGGTCACCAGGCTGTATGGGCCGATCGAACGGGCATGGATCTTGTCATCGACCAGGTGATGCAGCTTCAACATGTAGATGTAGCCCACCGTGACCTTGCGGTGGAAAGGCTCGCCGCTGCGGCCATCGATCAACGTCACCTGGCCCGAGGAATCGAGCCCGGCCTGCTCCAGGAGCCTCACGATATCCAATTCGCAGGCGCCATCGAACACCGGGGTCGCCATGGGCACGCCATTGCGTTCATTGGCTGCAAGCTCCCCGAGCTCTTCGTCGGTGAGACCGCTGACTTCGTCGCGATAGATCTTGTCGCCATAGATATCCTTGAACGTCTTCCTGAGATCGGCGACCTTGCCCTGGCGTTGATAGACATCCAAAGCCTGGCCGATCTGGCGCCCCAACCCGGCGGAGGCCCAGCCCAGATGGGTTTCGAGTATCTGCCCCACATTCATGCGCGACGGCACACCCAACGGGTTGAGCACGATATCGACCGGGGTGCCGTCTTCAAGGCATGGCATATCCTCGATCGGCAGAATCCTCGATATCACGCCCTTGTTGCCGTGGCGTCCCGCCATCTTGTCGCCGGGCTGGATCTTGCGCTTCACGGCGACGAATACCTTGACCATCTTCATCACGCCGGGCGCCAGTTCATCACCGCGCTGCAGCTTGTCGACCTTATCCTCGAAGCGGCTTTGCAGTTGGCCGATGCTTTCATCGAAGCGCTTCTTCAGCGCCTCCATCGAGGTCATGATCTTTTCGTTCTTGATGGTGATTTGGCGCAATTGGCCCGGGGTCAGATCGTCCAAGACGACGTCGGTCAACTTGGCGCCGATCTTGGTCCCCTTCGGCCCCGAAACCGCTATACGGCCGACCAAAAGCTCCTTGAGACGGGTATGGAAGCCGCGCTCCAGGATCGCCTTTTCGTCGTCCCGGTCCTTGGTCAGGCGTTCGATCTCGTCGCGCTCGATCGCCAATGCGCGTTCGTCCTTGTCGACGCCACGGCGTGAGAACACGCGAACCTCGACCACGGTACCGGCGACGCCGGGCGGCAGTTTCAAAGAGGTGTCACGGACATCGGACGCCTTCTCGCCGAAGATCGCGCGCAACAGTTTCTCTTCCGGGGTCATCGGGCTTTCGCCCTTGGGGGTGACCTTGCCGACCAGGATGTCGCTGGGATTGACCTCGGCGCCGACATAGACGATGCCGGCCTCGTCGAGGTTGCGCAGGGACTCCTCGCCGACATTTGGAATGTCGCGGGTGATCTCTTCCTGGCCCAGCTTGGTGTCGCGGGCCATGACCTCGAACTCCTCGATATGAATCGAGGTGAAGACATCGTCACGCACCATGCGCTCGGAAACCAGGATCGAATCCTCGAAGTTGTAGCCATGCCACGGCATGAACGCGACCAGCGCGTTGCGGCCCAGCGCCAATTCTCCGAGATTGGTGGACGGACCATCGCCGATGATATCGCCTTTGGTCACGGTGTCGCCGACCTTGACCAGGGGACGCTGATTCATGCAGGTGTTCTGATTCGAGCGCTGGAACTTGAGAAGATTGTAAATATCCACCACCGATGCACCATCGGAGATGTCCGCGGTGGCCCTGATCACGATGCGGGTGGCGTCGACCTGATCGACGATGCCGCCACGTTTGGCGACGATGGTGACGCCTGAATCGCGCGCCACCACATCTTCCATGCCGGTGCCCACCAGGGGCGCGTCGGTGCGGATCAACGGCACCGCCTGGCGCTGCATGTTCGATCCCATCAGCGCCCGGTTGGCGTCGTCGTTCTCGAGGAACGGAATCAGCGCCGCCGCCACCGACACCAGCTGCTTGGGCGAGACATCGATGAAGTTGATTTCCTCGGGCCGCGCCAGAACGAATTCGCCGGCGCGCCGGCAACTCACCAGATCGGCGGTGAAACGCCCCTTGTCGTCGAGCTCGGCATTGGCTTGGGCGATGGTGTATTTGGCCTCGTCCATGGCCGAAAGATAGATCACCTCGGACGACACCTTGCCGTCGGAAATCTTGCGGTAGGGGCTTTCGATGAAGCCGTACTTGTTGACCCGGGCATAGGTCGCGAGGCTGTTGATCAGGCCGATATTGGGACCCTCGGGGGTCTCGATCGGGCAGATGCGTCCGTAATGGGTGGGATGGACGTCGCGGACCTCGAAGCCGGCGCGCTCACGGGTCAGACCGCCCGGGCCCAAGGCCGACAGGCGGCGCTTGTGGGTGATCTCGGCCAAGGGGTTGGTCTGATCCATGAACTGGCTGAGCTGCGACGAGCCGAAGAATTCGCGCACCGCTGCGGCCGCCGGTTTGGCGTTGATCAAGTCATGGGGCATGACCGAATCGATGTCGACGGAACTCATGCGCTCGCGGATGGCGCGCTCCATGCGCAACAGCCCGATGCGATACTGGTTCTCCATCAATTCGCCGACCGAACGCACCCGGCGATTGCCGAGATGGTCGATATCGTCGATTTCGCCGCGGCCATCCTTGAGATCCACCAGCACCTTGACAACCGAGAGGATGTCTTCCTTGCGCAGGACCCGGAGCGAATCATCGCCATCGAGACCGAGGCGCGCATTCATCTTGACCCGGCCGACGGCCGAAAGGTCATAGCGGTCGTGATCGAAGAACAGTCCGCGGAACAGGGCTTCCGCGGTTTCCGGGGTCGGCGGCTCGCCCGGGCGCATGACCCGGTAGATATCGACCAGCGCATCGTTGCGGACCTGTGACTTGTCCGCCGCCAGGGTGTTGCGGATATAGGGCCCGACATTGATGTGATCGATGGCCAGGGTGGGCAGTTTCTTAATGCCGGCACCGGTGAGGGCTTCAAGGATCTCCTCGGTGAGTTCACCGCCGGCCTCGACGAAGATTTCGCCGGTTTTTTCGTCGATGATATCGTTGGCGGCATAGCGCCCGATGAGTTCCTCGGTGGAGACCTTTTGCTCCTTAAGGCCGCTTTTGACGAGTTTCTCTATCAAGCGCGGCGTCAGACGGGTGCCCTCCTTGGCCACCACCTTGCCGGTCTTGGCGTTGACCAGGTCGATGGTGAGCTTGGCGCCACGCAATTGCTCGACAATGAAGGGAGTCTTCCAGCCGTCCTTGATGGCGGTGAAATTCAGCGTGTCATAGAAATAATGCAGGATCTCCTCCGGCGACATTCCCGTAATCTCCTCGGGATCGAGGGGCGGATCGGTGTCCTTGCGGTTCTGGCGCAGTTTATTGCTTTCGATGCTGTCGAGCGCCATGAGCAGGGTCGTCACCGGCAGCTTGCGGCGGCGGTCGATGCGGACATAGACCAGATCCTTGGCGTCGAACTCGAAGTCGAGCCAGGAGCCACGGTAGGGAATGATGCGGGCGGCGAACAGATATTTGCCCGAGGAATGGGTCTTGCCCTTGTCGTGGTCGAAGAACACGCCGGGGGAGCGGTGCATCTGCGAGACGATGACGCGCTCGGTGCCATTGATGACGAAAGTGCCGTTGTCGGTCATCAAGGGCATGTCGCCCATATAGACGTCTTGCTCCTTGATGTCGCGGATCGAACGGGCGCCGGTATCCTCATCGACGTCCCACACCACCAGCCTGAGCGTCACCCGCAACGGCGCCGCATAGGTGATGCCGCGCTGCTGGCATTCCTCGACGTCGTATTTGGGTTTTTCGAACTCGTATTTGACGAATTCCAGGGTTCCGCGGTCGGAGAAGTCCTTGATCGGAAACACCGACTTGAAGACCTCCTGGAGGCCCCGGTCCTGCCGGTTCTCCGGCAGGATGTGCATGTTGAGGAACTCTTCATAGGAGTTCTTCTGCATTTCGATCAGATTCGGCATCATCACCGCTGACGGAAGTTTGCCGAAATTCATCCGAATGCGCTTACGGCCCGTGAAGGAGCTAGCCATGGTTGTTCCTCATCTGCATCTTCGAACCCGCGCCCATGATGCGCGGGGTCCAGTTTTCATCGATTGGGCGAAAGCCAAGAAAGGCCGGCGCGGCGCAACGGTCAGGGGAGACCCCTGGCGTGGCGCAACGTGCGACGGCTGTGCGTCGTGCATCAGCCCCGAATACCGCGACTGGCGGCAGCTCGGTGTCATGCCGGCTATTTCAGCTCGACCGTGGCACCAGCATCTTCAAGCTGTTTCTTGATCTTTTCCGCCTCGTCCTTGGGGAGGGCTTCCTTGACCGCCTTGGGAGCCGCTTCGACCAGATCCTTGGCTTCCTTCAATCCCAGCGCGGTGATGGCCCGGACCTCCTTGATGACGTTGATCTTCTTCTCGCCGAAACTGGCAAGAATAACGTCGAACTCGGTCTGCTCGGCGGCCGCCTCGGCGGCCGGCGCCGCCGCGGCAACCGCGACCGGGGCCGCGGCCGACACACCCCATTTTTCTTCCAGCAAGTTGCTGAGCTCGGCCGCTTCCATCACGGTCAATTTGGAAAGCTCGTCAACAAGTTTTTCAACATTTGGCATTCTTCACTCCTTTGGACTTGAACTCTTTGGACGGCAAACCGCCATAAAACAGAATCACAAATAAAATTTACGTCGTCTCGTCGGAGTCCGGGGACGTCTCGGCTGTATCCGTATCCGCTGTATCTGCATCCGCCGTGTCCTCGGACCCCTGGTCCGGTGCCGGCGGGGTTTCCTCCCCGGCCTCCGAGGCTTCGGCTGTCTCGGCAGGCTCCGGTTCGCCAGGCGTCTCTTCCGCCGCCAAGGGCGGCCCGCCACCGGCATCCGAATAGGCCCGCACCACGCGGGCAACCTGGCCCGCCGGCGCCTGTAGCAACATCACCAGGCGCTGCGCCGGGGTCTGCAGCATCCCCACGATCTTTGCCCGCAACTCGTCCAGCGACGGCAGTGCCGCCAAGGCCTTGACCGCGCCGGCATCCAGGCTTTCGGCGTTGAGGGCGCCGCCGACGACGATGAGCTTCTCATTGTCCTTGGCAAAATCCACCGCCACCTTGGCCGCCGCCACCGGATCGGTCGAGGTCGCGATCGCCGTCGGCCCGGTAAACAATTCGGCCAGATCGGCCAAATCGGACAGTTTCGAATCCTTCAGGGCGAGACGGGCCAGGCGGTTCTTGGTGACGCGGAAAGTGGCGCCGGCTTTGCGCATCTGGCGGCGCAAATCGGTGGCCTCGGCAACGTTGAGGCCGGTCTGGTGCGTCACCACCACCAAGGTGGTGTCATCGAATGTCTGCCGCAGGGACGAAACCAAACTTTCTTTCTGCGCACGTTCCACTTCGGTCTCCGGTTTCTTGGCCTGTCCCAGCGATGAATCCCAAACCGGATTCCGGGTCAGACCCTTGTCAATTCGATCGGGGCGTTTTGTCCCCCATCGTCGTGGCCTGTCCCGCAACTTCAAATCCGCCAGCGGGGCCTAAGCCCACATGGCAGGATCTGACACCGTCTCGGCAGGCGGGTTTCCCCATTACGCCGCCACTTGCGGCACCCACGGTCTCGGACAGGTCGGACGGAAAATTACGCCTTCCGTCCTGGTCTCATATCTTCGTCTCATCTCTTCCGGGCTAACGGCCGGAAAGGCTTCCAATCTCCAACTTCAGTCCCGGGCCCATGGTCGAACTCAAGGACACCTTCTTGATAAAGGTTCCCTTCGACCCGCTGGGCTTGTTCTTGACGATGGCGTCAAAGAAAACCCGCACGTTTTCGGCCAAGGCGTCTTCCGAGAAACTCGCCTTGCCGACACCGGCATGGACGATCCCGGCCTTCTCGGCGCGGAACTCGACCTGGCCGCCCTTGGCGTCCTTGACCGCCTTGCCGACGTCCTGGGTCACGGTTCCCAATTTGGGGTTGGGCATCAAGCCCCGGGGGCCGAGGATTTTACCGAGCTTGCCGACCACCGACATCATGTCCGGGGTGGCGACACAGCGGTCGAAATCCATCTCGCCATTCTGGATCTTTTCCGCCAGATCCTCGGCGCCGACGAGATCGGCGCCGGCATCGGTGGCCTCCTGGGCCTTATCGCCCTTGGCGAAGACGGCGACCCGGATAGTCTTGCCGGTGCCGTTGGGAAGGGCGACGACACCACGCACCGACTGGTCGGCGTGACGGGGATCGAGACCGAGATTCATCGAGATTTCGATGGTCTCGTCGAACTTGGTGTTGGCGTTGGTCTTGATCATCGCCACCGCCTCGCCAAGGTCGTAAAACCGATCGCGGTCGATGGATTCAAGATTGCTCTTCAGTCTTTTTCCGGTCTTGGTCATAGCTTACTCCGCGACTTCGATTCCCATGGACCGCGCCGTGCCCTTGATCATTTCGATGGCGCCATCCATGTCGTTGGAATTGAGATCAACCATTTTCTTTTCGGCAATTTCCTTGAGCTGGGCCACGGTCACCGAACCGACAATTTCCTTGCCGGTTATGCCGGTTCCCTTGTCGAGGCGCGCCGCGCGCTTGAGGAAGTACGATGTCGGCGGCGTCTTGGAAATGAAGGAAAAGCTGCGGTCCTGGTAGACGGTAATTTCCACCGGTATTGGCACGCCCGGCTCGGAAGCCGAGGTATGGGAATTGAACGCCTTGCAGAATTCCATGATATTGACGCCGTGCTGACCGAGCGCGGGCCCGATCGGCGGCGACGGATTGGCCTTGCCCGCCGGGACTTGCAGTTTGATAAATCCAAGAACTTTCTTCGCCATCGTCTAACCTTTACGCCTTTTCAACCTGAGAATATTCCAGCTCGACCGGCGTTGCCCGGCCGAAAATCGACACCGACACCTTGAGCCGCGCCCGCTCCTCATCGACCTCCTCGACCAGGCCGTTGAAGGAGGTGAAGGGGCCGTCGCACACCCGCACCTG
>CBDUSV010000041.1:0-14694 GCA_965369885.1 uncultured bacterium | reverse complement strand
TCGCCAACCCGGCGCATCATCCACATATTTTGGCGTTTGGCACGTTATTTAGAGCCATGGCGGCTCACCCGCCATCAACCACCCGCCATTCGATGGTCTCGCCGCCGCGGTAGATGATGGCGCGCGCCTCCGGACCCGGCACCGTCACTTCGGCGGGCGCGGTCCAGTCCGCGCGCTCAAGGGTGATGGTGTCGTCATTGGCGCCAAGCCCGTAATGGGCCGCCCCGTTGAGCGCGCAGAAAGCCTCGAGCTTGTCGAGGGCGCCGGCTTGATCGAAGATATGGGCATAGGTCTCGATGGCGACCGGGGCATTGAACAGCCCGGCGCAGCCGCAGGTGGCGAGCTTCAGGGCCACCGGATGGGGCGCCGAATCGGTGCCGAGGAAATAACACCCCTCCCCCGATGTGGCGGCATTCAGCACCGCCTTACGGTCCTCTTCGCGCTTGAGCACCGGCATGCAGTAATAGTACGGGCGGATGCCATAGCCCAGCATGTCGGTGCGGTTGAGCTGCATGTGATAGGGCGTGATGGTGCCGCCGACCTGCGGCGCCGCCGAGCGCACATACTCCACCCCGGTGCGGGACGAGAGATGCTCTAGGATGATGCGCAGGCCCGGGTAATCCCTGGTCATGGGAATCAGGCGCTTTTCGATGAACACGGCCTCGCGGTCGAACACATCGACGGCGGGATCCGACGCCTCCTCGCCGTGGATCAGAAGCCTGAGGCCGATCTTCTCCATCCGCGCCAGCACCGGGCGGACCTTGTCGAAATCGGTGACCCCATAGGCGGAGTTGGTGGTCGCCCCCACCGGGTAGAGCTTGACGCCGGCAAAGATGCCTTCCCGGAAGCCCCGTTCGACCTCGTCGGCGTCGGTGTCGTCGGTCAGATAGCACGTCATCAGGGGCTGGAAGGTGGAGCCTTCGGGCAGCGCCGCCATGACGCGCCCGCGATAGGCGATGGCGTCGGAGATGGTGGTCACCGGCGGCACCAGGTTGGGCATGATGATGGCGCGGGCGAAATTCCGCGCCGTGAAGGGCATGACGGCTTTGAGCATCTCGCCGTCACGCACATGGAGATGCCAGTCGTCGGGCTTGCGGATGGTGATGCGGTCGGTCATGCCGCCCCAGAGTTGTTCCGGCGTTTGTCGGAATGGAGCCTAGTGGGACCGGGGCCGGGGCGCAATATCCCCTATCACAGGCCCGAGGCGGCGGCGGCGAAGGTGTCGGTCTCCATGTCGGCGTCACGCACGGCGCCGGTAAGATCGGCAATGCGCTTGATGCCGCGCTTGTCGCACCATTGCCCCAAGCCGTCGATGATCGAGATCATGGCGGTGGGGTTGCGGAAGTTGATATATCCGATCTCGACCGCGCTGGCGCCGGCCAGCATATATTCGATGACGTCTTCGGTGTTGGAGATGCCGCCGCAACCGATGACCGGGATCGAGACCGCCTTGGCGATCTGATAGACCATGCGCACGATGATCGGCTTGACCGCCGGGCCCGACATGCCGCCGATCTTGTTGCCAAGGGCGGGACGGAAGCTGTCGACATGGATCTTCATGGCCAGGATGGTGTTGGCGACGGTCAGGGCATCGGCGCCGGCGTCCTCGGCGGCCAGCGCCACATCGACGATCTCCCCGGCATTGGGCGAGAGCTTGGCCCACACCGGCTTGTCGGTTTCCGAGCGCACGCGGCGGACGATGTCGTGGGTATGTTCGGCCTGCAGGGCGAAGTTGCCGCCGCCGGGCTTGCGCGTCGGGCATGAGATGTTGATCTCGATGGCATCGACGCCGGGCACATTGACGTCCCGCGCCATGGCCTGGAAATCGTCGGCGTCCTCGGCCGAGATGGAAGCGATCAATGGCGGGGTGAATTGTTTGTATTCGGGGATCTGCACGTCGAGGAAATATTGCAGCCCCTTGGTGGGAAGGCCGATGGAGTTGATCATGCCGCCCTCGACCTCGGCGGCGCGCGGCGTCGGATTGCCGGCGCGGAAATTGCGCGACACGGTCTTGGCGACCAGGGCGCCCAGGCGGTTGACGTCGATGACATTGGCGAATTCGGCCGAGAACGCGCCGGAAGCCGGCATCACCGGGTTGGCCAGCTCGACACCGCCGACATTGACGGAAAGATCTACCATCCCACGGCCTCCTGCATGTTGAACACCGGGCCTTCGATACAGACCCGGCGAAGGATTTTTTCGCCATTGACCTCGAAGGTCTTGACGCAGACGTAACAGGGCCCGAGGCCACAGGCCATGACCTGCTCCATGGCGATCTGGCCCGGGATATCGAATTCCTTGCCCAGGCGCTTCATCAATTGGAACAAACGGTTCGACCCGCAGGTGAAAAACGCGTCGGCCTTGCCGCCGGCAATCAGGCCACGAAGCAACGTCTCCACATTTCCGACATCGGACGTGCCCTCGGTGTCGGTCACCGGCAAGATGGTGGCGCCGATTTTCTCGAAACGGTCGCGGGACAGCACGTAATCGGGATTGCGGGCCGAGAGGATGGCGGTGACGCCGACGCCATGGGAGCCGGCAAGCTGGGAAATTGGCGCCAGGGTCGCAAGCCCGACGCCACGGCCCAGCACCACGATATTCTTCCAGCCGGGCTCCAAGGTGAATCCAACCCCCAGCGGCCCGACGATATTGCATTTGTCGCCAACCTCCAGGGTGGCGAGGCCATGGGTGCCGCGGCCGACGCATTTGTAAAGGAACTCGAGGCGTTGATTGTCGCGGTCGATGGCGAAGATGCTCTGGGGCCGGCGGAACCACAGATCGCCTTCATCGGACGACGGACAGAGGACTTGGAAAAACTGGCCCGGCTCGACCGCCATCGCCTTGGGCGAGGCCGAGACCACCAGGTGCTTGTATTCGTCATTGACCCAGTGGTGGGAGACCACCTCGCACAGGGTCTCCTCGACCGTTGTGTGAGCCGGAAAATCCGCCTCGGCGCTGGTCCCAACCACGAAGGGCTGGGAGGCATATTCATACTCCCCCACGGTCACGGCGTATCTCCTGTCCTGGCGATGTTGAGATGGAATACCCCCATAAAACCACGGTTTTGTTCAAAAAACAATATTTTTCTCATTTTTCGCACATCCAAGGATCTCACCGGAATTCGTGGTTCACAAATAAAATCAACAACATAGTGACTAATAATGGCTCATCCCGGGTGCCGCGCCATCAGATCGAGCATGAATTCGGCGGCGGCGGGGCCTTTGAGGGCGCGTTGCCACATGTCCTGGACCGCGCGCTCGTGCAGTGTCAGGGCTTCCGGCGCCGAGGTGATCATGGCGATGCCGCCGAGCACATTGGGCTGCTCGCCGAGGCGGAACGGGCTCAAGGCCAGGATTTTGCGGTCGGGCTGGCGGAAGATCTGGAAGCTGGAATGGGGCAGCGTGCCGGGAATGACGCCGATCTGAATGCCGATGGGCTCGTCCGCCATCAGCTTGGTCAGATGTTTCGCCTCGGCCCGGGCGCGCCCACGGCGCTCCACCAGCACGTCGGGGGCAAGATCGAGGCGGCCGACCAGCCCGTTGCGCAGAAACCGGTCGATCTCGGCGCCGGAGATCAGATTGAGCACGCCGGGCTTGCGCTTGCGGTAGCTTTCCTTGCGCCGGCGCAGGATCGGCATCAACTCGCTGATCTGTTGAAGGGCGCGGCCGCGGTCCCTCAATTCATCGGGCAGGCTTTCGGTCAGCACGTCTTCGAGTGTGTCATCGAAGGCGTCGGACGCCAGCAGCATGGACACCGGCCCGGCGAGGACGACGATATGTTCGGTGGTTTCCTCGATCTGGCGCAGCCGTTCGAAGAAGCTCACCGCCGAGGCGACATATTCGACGCCGACCCCCAACAGGGTCGGCACCGACACGTCGAGAAGCTCGGCCAGCTTCTCCAGGGTTTCGATCTTGGCGACCTCGCCCTTCTCGAAACGGTAGAGCGCGGTGCGCGAGATGCCGATGCGCCCCGCGATGTCATCGGCGCTCAAGCCTGAAGAGAGGCGAAACGCCTTGAGCCTGTCGCCGATGTCATCGAAGCGAATGGTCATGTCCGCGTGCGTCCGCCCTTCTGGATGTGGCTAGCCGTTGTGCGCGATGCCGTCAGGAGCCGGTGGGCAGATAATCCCCCCATTTTTCGCGCACCCGGGCCTCCAGCCCGTCGCTGGGGCGCACCACTTCGGGGAAGGTGTCGCGCCGTGACCACGGCCTGGTGGCATCGATGACCAGGCGCGCATTGCGCGGGTCTTCGTGGCTGTAGCTCATGGGATCGAGATGGGTCGACCAGCAGCCTTGCAGCATTTCCATGTCTTCCAACGGGTTGAAGCGGGTGCACATGGCCCACACCACGTCGGACATGTTGGAGGGGTCGATGTCGTCATCCACCACGATGACCCAGTGATTGGCGTAGGCGCCGGCATGGCATTGCGAGGCGATCAGGCCGGCCTGCTTGGCATGGCCGGCATACATCTGCTTGACCGATACGGTCAGCCACATGCGGCTGCCGCCGGCTTCGTGGGCCCACACGCCCTTGATCTCGGGGATGCCGGCGGCCTCGATCTGGTTCCACACCGCGCCGCTGCGGTAGGTGCCGCGATAGAAGGTGTCGTCATTGGGCGGTATGGCGGGAACCGCGCCCAGCAGGATGGGATCGTCGCGGTGCATCAAGGTCTCGATGCGGATCGCCGGCTCCGGGTGGGAACCGCCGGCGTAATATCCGGTCCACTCGCCGAGCGGGCCTTCCTCGACGGTGTCGTCGGCATCGACCCAGCCCTCGAAGGCGATCTCCGCATTGGCCGGGATCGGCAGGCCGGTGGCGGGCCCTTTGATGACCTCGATGGATTCGCCCAGCAGACCGCCGGCACAGTCATATTCGTTCTTGCCGTAGGGCATCTCCAACCCCGCCACCATGAACAGTGCCGGATGCATGCCGACCACCACGGCGATCGGGCAACGCTCGCCGCGCTCGCGGTATTTGCTCATGATGAGATTGCCGTGCTTGCCCTTCGACGTCATCACCGAGGCGACCTTGCGGTCGTGGGCCTGAATGCGGTAGGCGCCGTAATTGATCCAATCGGTATCCGGGTCCTTGAGGATCACCATACAGGCGGTGCCGATGTAATAGCCGCCGTCGCCTTCGTGCCAGCGCGGCGTCGGGAACTGCAGAAGATCGATATCCTCGCCGGTAGTGACATTGTCGAGCAGTGCCCCGCCATTGACCACGGTGGGCGGGATCATGGGCATATCCTTCATATATGTGCGCCAATGCTCCACCAGTTCGATCTCCGGCGTCGCGATCGGCAGGCCGAGAGCGACATTGATGCGCCGGGGCGAACACAGGATGTTGGCCAGCACCCGGTGGCCCTTTTCATAGCCCGGGACCTCGTCGAACAGCACCGCCGGATTGGACATCTTGCGCATGTGGATATCGACGATGGCGCCAATTTCCTCTTCGCGGTCGGCGCCATTGACCTCGCGCAATTCGCCGGCGGCCTTCAGCTCATCGATCCAGGTTCTCAGGTCCTTGTTGGCCAATTTCTATCTCCTCGGTATGAAACGGTACGAAACGGTTTTCTAGCCGGTAAGACAGCGTCCCGGCCCTGGGTGGCGGGGTGAAAAGACGCGAAGGCTCCGGCCGCCACCGGACTCCCGTCCCGAAGCGGCCCGAACCTCTATAAGTAAGCCCGTAAGCGGGCCCGCGGGTTACTCGGCGGCGTGGCCGGCTTGCTGGACGTCCGCATTGACCAGGTCGGAGGCGGATTTGGTGTCCCCCAGCATGCCCCAGCTCTGGATCCAGGCCGCGGTGCGCTCGAGCTCCGCTTGGGGGATCGGTGCCGGGTCGATGATGACGATGCGGCTCGGGCGCAGATCGTCCACCGTCAACTCACCGATTTGCGGGTCCTTTTCCTTATGGTAATCGATGAAATAGTGCATGTAGGCCGCCTTGTCGGCGTTGATGCGGCGCACCGCCTTGCGCACGGCGCGGTTGAAGGCGGCGTAGGTTGCCTCATCCACCCGGTCCGACGCGACCTCGGTCCCGGTGTAGAACGACGAGCAGATGGTGCGGCAGCCCTTCTTCTCGGCCAGGCTGAGATAGGGCTCGGTCAGGGTGGTGGCATCGACCTCGCCGGACATCATGGCGTTGAAGCGGAACTTCGAGCCGTTCGGCGCCCGGCACAGCGAGATCAGATCGCGGGGCAGGAAGCCTTCGAGCATGTGCAATGTCAGATAATGGGTGCCGAAGTAGAACGGCACGGCGACCTTCTGGTTGGCGAGCTGCTGCGGGGTGTAGACCGGCGAGTCCGGACGCACCACGATGGCGGCATAGGAGACGATGGCGCGCCGCCCGATCTGGCGGCTACCTTTCTGGGACGTGGTCTCGACGCGGCAGTAATTGCCCCATTCGCAGGCGTTGTACATGTCGGCCTTGCCCTCTTCGAACAGCTTGCCATGGCTGGCATAGGGGTTGAGCCCATCGGGGCTGGTGACATTGACATCGGTCGATTTGTCGACGCCCTTTTCACGGTCGGCCCACTGCACATCCAGACCCTCTTTCTCGAACAGCCCTTCGTCATAGGCGACGAGTTCGGCCAAGCCCTGAAACGGGGCGGTGGTTTCCAACACTAGCTTCTTCATGGTGACATCTCCCAAAGGTTGGTCCGCAACTTCAATGCATCGAATACTGGCGGAAAATACCGGCGGCACATGGCATGGTTACGGTGTCAGGCGGCACTTGCTTTTCTTGCCGGATTTGGGTCCGGTCTTTCTAACGATTCTAAACCTGGGGCAACTATGACCGAACTTGCCGGTGCGGACAACCGCATAGGCGGAAATCGGGAATAATATTGAATTTTGAACGACATGCCCTAGACTTGAGCGGCAATGAAGCCCGCGTCCTTTCACTATCATAGCGCCAAAACCATCGAAGAGGCCGTGACGGTCCTCGCCGAGGTCGCCCCGGTTGATGGCCGCGTACTCGCCGGCGGCCAAAGCCTGGTGCCGACCATGGCGTTTCGCCTGGCCCAGCCGGCCCATCTGGTGGACATCAACGGCGTCGAAGGGCTGGACCGCCTCGGTGTGGAAGGGGCTGAGCTTGTCATCGGCGCCTGCGTGCGCCATGCGGCCTTCCATCCCTCGGAGGCGGATGGGCCGGTGGTGGATGGCCCGCTCGGGGCAATGCTCACCACCGTGGCGCGCCATATCGGACATTATACCATCCGCCAGCGCGGAACCTTCTGCGGCAGCCTGGCCCAGGCCGACCCGTCCTCGGAATGGTGCCTGGTTGCGGTCACCCTGGGGGCGTCGATTACCGCCCAAAGCACGCGGGGCCGGCGCGAAATCGCGGCCTCGGATTTCATCGAGGGGATCATGACCACGGCCCTTGAAGACGACGAGCTGTTGGTGGAGGCGCGGTTGCCGCTACCCAAAGCCGACACCCGCTTCGGCTTCGTGGAATTCAGCCGCCGGGCGGGCGATTTCGCCCTCGCCATGGCGCTCACCAGCTTCCGCCTGGAAGACGGCGTGATCCATGACGCGCGGCTCGGCATCGGCGGCGCCGAAGAGCGTGCGCGCCGCATCGGGGAAGCCGAAGCCGCGCTCAACGGCCAGCCCCCCGGAGCCGATGCATTTGACGCCGCCGCGACCGCCGTGGCGGCGGCGTTGGATCCCTTGGAAGATGCCAGCACCAGCGCCCAGTACCGGCGCGAATTGGCCCAATGCCTGGCCCGCCGCGCCCTTGAAAGTGCCGCCTCATGACCGATAAGCACGACCTCACGCTCAACATCAACGGCCGCGATCACGCCATCAGTGTGGACGCCCGGCTCACCCTTGCCGACGCCATCCGCGAGGAGTGCGGCCAGACCGGCACCCACATTGGCTGCGAACATGGGGTCTGCGGTAGCTGCACGGTGTTGCTCGACGGCGCGCCGGTGCGATCGTGTCTGATGTTCGCCGTGCAGTGCGAAGGCAAGGCCATCCGCACGGTGGAAGGCCTCGCCCGGGGCGAGGAACTCCATCCCCTGCAAAAAAGCTTCATGGCCCATCATGCCCTGCAATGCGGCTTCTGCACCCCTGGGTTTCTCATGCTGGCGGTGGGCGTGTTGGAGCGCGAACCCGATATCTCCGACGAAGACCTGGTGGACGCGCTGTCATCCAATCTCTGCCGCTGCACGGGCTATGCCAACATCATAAAGGCGGTCCGCGCGGCAGCCGTTGAACTCAAGGCGGGTCCCTAGAATTGGCAAAAGTTCTCGGCCATTCGGTGCAACGTCTCGAGGACCCGCCGCTGATCACCGGCCGGGGCCGCTTCGCCGCCGACATCAACTTCCCCCACCAGCTTCATATGCGCATGGTGCGGTCCCCCCACGCCCATGCCGAGATCCGCTCCATTGACACCGCCCAGGCCCTGGCCCTGCCCGGCGTTTATGCCGTCTGGACCGCCGACGATATTCCCGAGATTGGCCCGGTCGACTTCCGCGCCGACCGCTCGGCCGAGGAGCTCAAGCCCTATCGCCAGCCGGTATTGGCGAAAGCGCGTGTGCGCTACGTGGGCGACCCGGTGGCGGCGGTGTTCGCCGATGACCCCTATCTCGCCGAGGATGCCGCCGAACTGGTCGCCATCGACTACGCCGAGCTTCCGGCGATCGTCTCGGTTGACGACCCCCTGGGCGAGTTCTCGCCCGGCATCGGCACCGAGGCCGCCATCCTGGCGCACAGTTACGGCGCACTCGATGCCGCCTTCGCCGCCGCCCATGCCGTGGTCGAGCTCGAACTCTTCACCGGCCGCCATTCAGGCGTGCCCATGGAGACCCGCGGCGCCATCGGCCGCCATGACACCGCCAAGGATATCCTGGAATTGCACGGCGCGGCCAAGGTGCTTCACCGCAACAAGGAAACTCTGGTCCGCATGCTGGGCCGGAAACCGTCCGGGGTGCACCTCCATGAAAGCCATGTCGGCGGCGGATTCGGAATTCGCGGCGAGATCTATCCCGAAGACGTCCTGGTGCTGGTCGCGGCCCTTCGTTTCGGGCGCCCGGTCAAATGGATCGAGGATCGCCATGAGCACCTGATGTGCGCCAACCAGGGACGCCAACAGCACCATTGGGCACGCATGGCCGTCGATGAAGAGGGCATGATCCTCGGTATCGAAGACAATTTTTATCATGACCAGGGCGCCTACATCCGCACCCACGGGGTGGTGGTTCCCAACCTGACCATGTGTTTGTTCACGGCGGTCTACCGGGTGCCCGCCTATGGCGCCCGGGGCCATGTGCGCCTGACCAACAAGACGCCCTGCGCCACCTACCGCGCGCCGGGCCGCTACGAGGCAAGCTTCGTGCGCGAACGCCTGATGGATGCCGCCGCGGCGAAGATCGGTATCGATCCCATCGAAATCAGGCGGCGCAACCTGATCACCAAAGCCGAAATCCCCTACACCATCGCCTATGACCAGCCCGAGGCCAAGGGCGCGGAGATCGATTCCGGCGACTACCATAAGCTTCTCGACAAGACCTTGGCCCATGTCGGCTGGGACTCACTTGGCCCCGAACTTGCCCAAAGGCGGAGTGAGGGCGAGCTGGTCGGCGCCGGCATCGGCATCTTCCTGGAGGAAGGCGGTCTCGGCCCGTCCGACGGCGCCAAGATCAGCGTGGACAATGAAGGCGACGTCGAGGTGATCACCGGCGGCGCCTCGGTCGGCCAAGGGTGTGAGGCCTCCATGGCGCAGATCTGCGCCGAGGCGCTGGGCGTCGACTACCGGCGGATACGCGTCATCCATGGCCAGACCGACCTGATTCCCTACGGCATCGGCGCCCATGCCCAGCGGACCACGGTGATGACCGGCAACGCTGTCCATAACACCGCCTTGGCGGTGCGCAAGAAAGCGCTCGACGTGGCGTCGGGAATTCTTCAGACCCCGGCCGATGAGTTGATCATTGCCGACGGCACGGTTACCCAGCGCGACCGTGCCACCGGGCCTTCCATCACGCTCGGCGAAATCGCCGGCATCCTTGCCCCGGCCTCGAAAAATCGTGGCAGCCATGCGCCCGGCCTCAAAGCCGAGGAATTTTTCGACACCACGGAAACCGTATTCCCCTATGGCATTCATTTCGCCGTGGTCCGTGTCGATGGCGGGACAGGGCATGTGGAAGTGGAGCGATTCATCGTCGCCTACGACATCGGACGCGCGGTCAACCCGATGCTGGTCGAGGGACAGTTGGTCGGCGGATGCATCCAGGGATTGGGCGGCGCGCTCTATGAGGAATTCACCTACGACGAACGCGGCCAGCCACTCGCCGTGACCTTCGCCGATTACCTCATGCCCACGGTGGCCGAAACCCCCCAAGTGGAAGTGCTGATTTCCGAGGATGCGCCAAGCCCCAATAACCCGCTCGGCATCAAGAGCGCCGGTGAAGGCGGCATCAACGCCGTGGGCGCGGCCATCGCCGGCGCCATCGACGACGCCTTGGGCAGCCCCGGCGCGGTAACACGGCTGCCGGTGACGCCGCAACGTATTCGGGACATTTTGCGGGACCGCCAGTGATGGCAACCGAGGACACGCACGTCTTCGGCCATTCGGTTGAGCGCCTGGAAGACCCGCCGCTGATCACCGGCCAGGCGCGCTTCGCCGGCGATATCAACTTTCCCCACCAGCTTCATATGCGCATGGTGCGCGCGTCCCACGCCCACGCCGAGATCAAATCCATCGACACCGCCCGGGCGAAGGCCATGGAAGGGGTGTTCGCGGTGTGGACCAGCGATGATATTCCCGAGTTGGGCCCGGTGGACTTCCGCGCCGACCGGGCGTCCGAGATCTTGAAACCCTATCGCCAGCCGGTGCTGGCCAAGGGCCGGGTGCGCTATGTCGGCGATCCGGTGGTGGCGATCTTCGCCGAGGACGCCTATCTCGCCGAGGACGCGGCGCAGGAGGTCATCATCGAGGTCGAGGAGCTTCCCGTGATCACCTCGGCCGATGCCGATCCGGGAGAATTCGAGCCCGGCCGCACCACCGAGGCGGCCTTCCTCACCCACAGCTATGGCGATATCGAGGCCGCCTTCGCCGAGGCCCATACGGTCATCGAGCTCGACCTCCTCACCGGGCGCCATTCCGGCGTGCCGCTGGAGACAAGGGGCGCCATCGGCTTTTACGACGCCGCCAATGACATTTTAGAGCTCCACGGCGCCGCCAAGGTGCCGCATCGAAACAAGGACACCCTGGTCAACATGCTGGGATGCGAACCGTCCCAGATTCATGTCCATGAAAGCCATGTCGGCGGCGGCTTCGGCATCCGGGGCGAGCTTTATCCCGAGGATGTTCTGGTCCTGGTGGCGGCCAAGCGCCTGGGCCGGCCGGTGAAATGGATCGAGGACCGCTTTGAGCATCTGATGTGCGCCAACCAGGGCCGCGAGCAGCGCCACCTGGCCCGCATCGCCGTCGACGCCGAGGGCCGCATCCTCGCCATGGACGACAAAATCTTCCACGACCAGGGCGGCTATGTGCGCACCCACGGCTCCAATGTGGCCAACCGCACCATGTGCATGCTGACCGGGCCCTACCGGGTGCCGGCCTTCCGCGCCGTCTGTCACTTCCGCCTGACCAACAAGACGCCGTGCGCCACCTACCGGGCGCCGGGCCGGTTCGAGAGCAGCTTCGTGCGCGAGCGCCTGATGGACGCGGTGGCCGCCAGGCTCGGCATCGACCCGGTCGAGGTCCGCCGCCGCAACCTGATCACGTCCGACGAGATGCCCTACACCATCGCCTTCGATGAGCCCCATGTGGGCAATCTGGAGCTCGATTCCGGCGACTATGCCGGGCTTCTGGACAAGGCGTTGGCCAAATTCGGCTGGGACGCCATGGCCGATGAATTGGCGCGCCGCCGCGGCGAGGGCGAGCTGGCCGGCGCCGGCATCGGCATCTTCGTCGAGGAAGGCGGGCGCGGACCGAAGGACGGGGCGAGGATCGCGGTGGATGCCAATGGCGACGTCGAGGTTGTCACCGGCGGCGCGTCCCTCGGCCAGGGCTTCGAGACCTCCATGGCGCAGATCTGCGCCGAGGCCCTGGGCGTCGATTACCGCCGCGTCCGCGTCATCCACGGCCAGACCGACCGCATCCCCTATGGCATCGGCGCCCATGCCACCCGCGCCACCGTGCTGACCGGCGGCGCCGTCAATGAAACCGCCCTTATGGTGCGGGCGAAGGCGCTGGAGGCGGCGGCGGAGTTGCTGCAGACGCCGGCGGATGCGCTGGAGATCACCGGCGGCATGGTGGCCCAACGCGACAACCCGGCGGGGCCTTCCATCTCCTTGGGCGAGGTCGCCAAGCGCCTTGCGCCGGGCTCGAAACTGCTGGGAGACCGCGAGCCCGGCCTGGCCGCCGAAGGCTTCTTCATGCCAACCGACACGGTGTTTCCCTATGGCGTCCATCTCGCCCAGGTGCGGGTCGATGGCGGCACCGGCGGGGTCGTGGTCGAGCGCTTCATGGTGGCCTATGACGTCGGCCGCGCGGTCAACCCGGCGATGGTCGAGGGCCAGCTGGTCGGCGGTTGCATTCAGGGCATCGGCGGCGCACTCTATGAAGAATTCGTCTATGACCAGATGGGACAGCCCCTGGCGGTGACGCTGGCCGATTACTTGTTGCCCACCATGGGCGAGGCCCCCAAGGTCGAGGTCCTGATCACCGAGGACGCGCCAAGTCCGCTCAACCCGCTCGGCATCAAAAGCGCCGGCGAGGGCGGCATCAACGGCGTCGGCGCCGCCATCGCCGGCGCCATCAGCCAGGCCATCGGCGCACCCGGCGCCGTCACCCAAATGCCGGTGACGCCGGAGCGGCTGAAAAAACTGTTGCGGCAAAAATAAAAGTAACGGACAGGAATTAAGACCATGTCGAAGAAACTTCCCTTGACCCTCGCCATCGGCGATTACGAGATCGTTCGCGCCTTGAAGGAGGGCACGGTCCAGCCCGACGGCATCGAGCTCACCGTGCTCACCGAGATGGATTCCACCACGCGCCATTGGCGTTTCCTGCGCAACGAGGATTTCGACGTCGCCGAGTGCTCGATCTCGTCCTACCTGGTGGCCCGCGACCAGGGCATGCCGTTCGAGGGGCTGCCGGTGTTCCTGCACCGCCGCTTCCGCCACGGCTTCATCTTCATCAACACCACCAAGGGCATCGAGAAGCCCACCGACCTGATCGGCTGCAAGATGGGGGTCAAGCAGTACCAGTCCAGCGCCCAGCTGTGGATGCGGGGCATCCTCGAGCACGAATACGGCGTGCCCCACCGCTCCATGGAGTGGTTCTCGGAATTGGACGAAAGCATCGAATTCAACCCGCCCGACGACTTGAAGCTGAGCAGGCTCGCCGATGACAAATCGGTCGAAACCATGCTGGCCGAGGGTGAGCTGGACGCGCTTTTGCATCCGGACCTGATCAAGCCATTGGTCGACAAGGACCCGCGGGTCGGCAGGCTGTTTCCCAACTACAAGCAAGAGGAAATCGCCTTTTACAAGAAAACCCAGGTCTTCCCGATCATGCATGTGATGGGGCTTAGGCGTGAGATCGTCGAGAAATATCCCTGGGTGCCGATCAACCTCTATCACGCCTTCAACGAAGCCAAGGCCATCGCCATGAAGCGCATGGTCAATCCGCGCATCGTGCCGCTCGCCTGGTACCGCGAAAGCTGGGAAGAACAAGAAGACATCATGGGCCCGGACCCGTGGCAATACGGCCTGGGCGAGAAGAACCGCAACCAGCTGGAAAAGCTGGTCGGCTACTCCTTTGAGCAAGGCATGATCGGGCGCGAAATTCCCCTGGACGAACTGCTGATCGACATCTCCCAAGGCCGCAAACGCGGCGTCGAGTTCAGGCAGTAGCCGGGGACGTCCAGAAGCGAGACCGCGGCGAACCCTTTAAACCCAAATGTCCGCTTTGATCCGAAGCGGACATTGCAGTCTATGACGCATCAGCGCCTTCATTAAGACACCGTCCGTTCGTCGGCAGCACCAATTAAGTGCTTATTGACCAGTGAGATTTGCGTCAGGTGCCAACCGATGCTTAGCGCAAATGTTTTGCGAGGAACGCCTTGGTACGCCGTTTGGTGTCAGCCACGGCGGAGGGACTATATTCTTGCTCCTTGAAAGGATTTCTGATTCGTCTCGAAAAATACGAATGGGTAACGCCGCGGTATAAATGAAAGGCACTTTTCAGGCCTGACGCCTTGCTTCGAGATACAACGTCCTGTGAACAATCAATATTATTGTACCTGTCCCTGTCACCAATAAGGATCAGGACAGGTACTTTGTGCACGATATGGTCCTGATCGAGGCAATTCGGATAGATCGCAACGGCTGCCGCAAAGTCTCCTGGTCTGACCAACCCTTTTCTCACATAACCGGGAAGCGTTTGTTCCTCGCCAATTGCATTCAAAGTGGTATGGCCGCCCCGCGAAAACCCCATTATCGCCATACGCGTTGCATCAACGAAATCCAGTTTTGAAAGAAACCGATAGCCCCCGTAAACATCGGCGATTTGGTAAAAGGCACCTTGCTCATGACCGATTTCGTCCGTGCTCCGAATGTTTCGGCTGCCATAAGAATCTATCACCAGCGTGACATAGCCCCAGCCGGAAATCGTCGAAGCGAAATTTTTTGTCCATCTATGGACACCCCCACCGCCATGCATGATAACCACCGCGGGATAGGG
>CBDUSV010000040.1:0-14700 GCA_965369885.1 uncultured bacterium | reverse complement strand
AAGACAAGGGCAATGACGCGGGCAATGACGAGGGCGAAGACAAGGGTGAGGTGTGAATGGGGCGTGGAGCCGGAACGGCCTCGCGGCATTTTCCCTCATTTGGGCCCCCATTTGGGCGCCATTACGAGTTAAATTCATTTCCGCGGTCTCCCGGGCCATGCCGGTGATCGGGTTCCCATCATGATCCGCCAATTCGAACTGGTAGAGCGCGTCAAGGCCTATGATCCCACGGCCGACGAAGACGTCCTCAACCGCGCCTATGTCTTTTCCATGAAGGCCCACGGCTCCCAGAAGCGGGCCTCGGGCGACCCATATTTTTCCCACCCCCTCGAAGTCGCCGGAATCCTCACCAACATGAAGCTGGATGCGTCGTCGATCGCCACCGCCTTGCTTCATGACACCGTCGAGGACACGGTGGCTACCCTCGAAGAAATCGAGGAGCTGTTCGGCCCGGGAATCGCGCGCCTTGTCGATGGGGTGACAAAGCTTTCGCGTATCGAACTGCAGTCCGACCAAACCAGCCAGGCCGAGAACTTTCGCAAGCTTCTCCTCGCCATGTCGGAAGACATCCGCGTCCTCTTGGTCAAACTGTCGGACCGGCTCCACAACATGCGGACCCTCGATCACATCACCGATGCCAACAAGCGCCGGGTGACGGCCTTGGAGACCATGGAGATCTACGCGCCGTTGGCCGAACGGATCGGCATGCAGGAGATGCAGGAAGAGCTCCGCGACCTCGCCTTCAGGGAGCTCAATCCCGATGCCCGAAATTCGGTCCTGGCGCGGCTGGACTTTCTGCGCGAGCAAGGCGTCAGTCTTGTCAGCAACATCAAGGATGAACTCGAGGCCACACTGAAGATCACCGGTATCCAGGCCGATATCCTGGGCCGCGAGAAGATGCCCTATTCGATCTGGTCCAAGATGCAGCTCAAGAATGTCAGCTTCGAGCAGCTTTCCGACATCATGGCCTTCCGCCTCATCGTCGGTTCCGTCGAGGAATGCTACCAGACGCTGGGTGTGCTTCACGGCGCCTATCCGGTGATCCCCGGCAGATTCAAGGATTACATCTCGACGCCAAAGCCCAATGGCTACCGGTCGCTCCACACCGGCGTGATCGGGCCCGAACAGCAACGCATCGAGATTCAGATCCGCACCGGTGAGATGAATGAAATCGCCGAGAAAGGCGTCGCCGCCCATTGGCAGTACAAGCAGGACGAGGGGCTGAAGGAAGGCCGCCAGTATCGCTGGCTGCGCGAGCTTCTGGACATTCTCGAGCACGCCGCGGGCCCCGAGGAATTCCTCGAGCACACCAAGCTCGAGATGTTCCACGACCAGGTGTTCTGTTTCACCCCCAAGGGCGATTTGATCACCCTGCCCCAGGGCGCGACATCGGTCGATTTCGCCTATGCCGTGCATTCGGAGATTGGCGACAGTTGCGTCGGCGCCAAGATCAACGGACGCGTGGTGCCGTTGAAAACCCAGCTTGCCAACGGCGACCAGGTGGAAATCATCACCGCCAAAAGCCAGACGCCGTCGCCGATCTGGGAACGGTTCGTCGTCAGCGGCAAGGCCCAGGCCCGCATCCGGCGCTTCGTCCGTTCGCGCCAGCACGACGAATATGTCAATCTCGGCCGGGCCATCCTCGAGAAGGCCTTTCGCCAAGCCGGCCATGAGTTCTCGGAAGAGGGCTTGGAAGGCCTGCTGGAAAAATTCCAACACAAGACTCCTGAAGATTTTATCGCCGCCGTCGGTTCGGGGATGCACACCGGAAACGACATCGTCAAGGCGGCGTTTCCCGACCCCGAGGAGGTCAAATCATCCAAATCATCCAAAGTGGTCTCGTTCGCCCGCGCCCGCAGGAAGAAGAAGAAACAAAAGGGCGCCGATGACAGCCAACCGATCCCGGTTCAGGGCTTGATCCCGGGGATGGCCCTGCATTACGCCAATTGCTGTCACCCGGTGCCCGGCGACCGCATCGTCGGCATCGTCACCGAGGGCAAGGGCGTGACCGTTCACACCATCGATTGCGAGACCCTGGAAAGCTTTTCCGAATATCCCGACCGCTGGCTCGATGTGACCTGGGATGCCGGCGCCATTGATTCGGGCAACCACGTCGCCCGCATCAAACTCGTCGTCATCAATGAAACCGGGGCGCTGTCAAGCCTATCCACCGTGATCGCCAAGAATCTGGGCAATATCCTCAATCTCAAGATCACCCACCGTTCGGCCGACTTCTATGAAATGGTGATCGATGTCGAGGTCGCCAACGTCAAGCATCTGGCCAACATCGTCGCCGCACTTCGGGCGACGCCGGCGATCAATTCAGTGGACCGTGCGCGCGGCTGAAGCGGAGAGGGCCCGGAGACATGTTGTTCGCGAGACGCCATAAGCCGGAAATTCTTCACCATGTGAAGAATTTCTTCTGGCCGCGGATCGGGTGGCGGCGCTCGGTCTACTACCTGTTTCACCGGCTTCACCGCATGCAGGGCACGCCTTACGCCATCGCCGCCGGTTTTGCCTGTGGCTCCGCCGTGTCCTTCACGCCGTTTATCGGTTTTCACTTCGCCATGGCGGCATTGCTGGCCTGGGTCATCGGGGGCAATCTGATGGCATCGGCGATCGGCACCGTGGTCGGCAATCCATGGACATTCCCGTTCATTTGGCTGTGGTGCTATCAGCTCGGCAATCTCATGCTCGGCATCAGCGGCAACGAACTGCCCGCCGTACTCAGCTTTACCTTCATCTTCGACAATCCGGGCCAAGTGCTGCTGCCCATGGTCGTTGGTGGCTTTCCCAGCAGTGTCGTCGCCTGGTTCGTGTCCTACTGGCCGCTCAAGCGCATGATCGAAAGCTATCATCATATTCGCGACCATCGCAGGCAGCGCCGCGCCCGGAAAAAAGGGGGCGGCTCATGAGGACGAAACTCCGCCTTGGCGTCAACATCGACCATGTCGCCACCATCCGCAATGCCCGTGGCGGCCGCCATCCCGACCCGATCCGCGCCGCCAGCATCGCCGCCCAGGCCGGGGCCGACGGCATCACCGCGCATCTGCGCGAGGACCGCCGCCACATTTCCGATGACGACATCACGCGGCTCAGCCGCGAGATCGATTTGCCGCTCAATCTGGAAATGGCGGCGACTCCGGAGATGCTCGACATCGCGCTCCGCCACCGGCCCCACGCGGTCTGTCTGGTGCCGGAAAGGCGCCAGGAACTGACCACCGAAGGCGGCCTCGATGTCGCCGGCGCGATCGGCGCCGTGGCCGATTTCGTCGCCTCCCTCGACCGCGCCGGGATCCGGGTGGCGTTGTTCATCGATCCCGACAAGACCCAGATCGAAGCGGCGCGCCACGTGGAGGCGCCGGTGGTCGAGCTTCACACCGGAAGCTATTGCGATGCCGGTGACGATGGCGATGATGATGCCCGGGGCGCCGAGATCCGGCGGCTGCAAACAGCGGCGCTCGACGCCGATGCCCTTGGTCTCGAGGTTCATGCCGGACATGGCCTCAGTTTCGCGACGGTGGCGCCGGTGGCGGCGATCCCTTGCATCCGCGAGCTCAATATCGGCCACTTCCTGGTCGGCGAGGCGATCTTCGGTGGCCTCGACAGCGCCATCCGCCGCATGCGCGTCCTGATGGATCAGGCCAGGGCGGAAGCCCAGGGGCAACGCAGTGCCTGAACCGCGAGACGTGCGCCTGGCCTGCCGTGCCCTGGCGATATCGAGGGCCGGGTGATGATCCTCGGGCTCGGCAGCGACATCATCGACATCCGCCGCATCGAACGCACCATTGACCGCTTCGGTGACCGCTTCCTCGACCGCATCTTCACTGACATCGAGCGCAAGAAATCGGACGGCCGCGCCACCCGTGGCGCCACCTACGCCAAGCGGTTCGCCGCCAAGG
The DNA here is from genome assembly GCA_965369885.1 of uncultured bacterium. Taxonomy (GTDB): domain Bacteria; phylum Pseudomonadota; class Alphaproteobacteria; order SMXQ01; family SMXQ01; genus JAZFWG01. The sequence goes on along the minus strand of CBDUSV010000040.1, from coordinate 10,798 downwards.
AGGCCTGTTCCAAGGCGTTGGGCACGGGTTTCCGCCGTGGAGTGTTCTGGCGTGACATGGGGGTGGTCAATCTGCGTTCGGGCCAGCCCACCCTCAGGCTCACCGGCGGCGCGGCCAAACGGCTCGCCGAACTCACGCCAGAGGGCATGGTCGCGGAAATCGCCCTGACCATGACCGATGAGCCGCCTGTGGCACAGGCCATCGTCGTGATCTCTGCAGTGCCCGGGCCCTGAGCTGAACACGCGGCGGCCAGGGATGCATGATCGTCCTTGACAGGACCGTACGGGACTGGCTTGATCCCTCGGGCCTTCGCGGGCGCAAAACTTTAATTTAATGATGTCAATTGGTTAGAAGATTTTCGTAATGAGTAAGAAAAATTCCGGTGGCGTTCGTGACACCATAACGACGGTCATTTATGCCGGGCTGATTGCGCTCACGATCCGAACCTTCGCTTATGAGCCCTTCAACATCCCCTCTTCCTCGATGGTGCCGACCTTGTTGGTGGGCGATTATCTGTTCGTATCCAAATTGTCCTATGGTTATAGCCGCCATTCCTTCCCGTTAAGCATGTCATTGTTCTCGGGGCGGGTGTTCTTCACCGAGCCCGAACGTGGCGACGTGATGGTGTTCAAACTGCCCAAGGACAACAAGACCGACTATATCAAACGCATCGTCGGCCTGCCGGGCGACCGCATCCAGGTCAGGGGCGGCATCCTCCATATCAACGGCCAGGCGCTGAAGCGGAAATTGATCGGCAGATACCGTTCCGAGAACGGCAATGGCGGGTATTTCATGAAGTACCTGGAGACCCTGCCCAACGGGCGGGTCCATCCCATCTTAGAGCGCACCGATCATGGTGAGTTCGACAACACCTTGGTCTATAGGGTGCCGCCGGACCATTACTTCGCCATGGGTGACAATCGCGACAATTCCCTCGATAGCCGCGCGCTGCCCGATGTTGGCTTCATTCCCAAGGAAAATCTTGTCGGCCGGGCCGATCTGTTGTTTTTTTCCAGCAATGGTTCGGCGCATTTTTGGGAAGTCTGGAAATGGCCGGTGGCGATCCGTTTTGCCCGCCTGTTCCAGAAGATTAAATAGGGTGAGCAATGCGGCGCACGGCGAAGCGCTGTCCCACGCCCTGGGCCATCGTTTCGCCGCGCCTGAATTGCTCGACGAGGCCTTGACCCACGCCAGCGCCGCCGGCGGTGGTGGGTTGCATCCCTTCGGCTATGAGCGGCTCGAGTTCTTGGGCGACCGCGTGCTCGGGCTGGTCATCGCCGAAATGTTGCTGAGCCAATACCCGGATGAGGACGAAGGCAAGATCGCGCGGCGTTATTCCGCCTTGGTGCGCAGCGAAGCCTTGACCGGTGTGGCGGAAAAGATCGAGCTCGGCCTTTATCTGACCCTCGGCGCCAGCGAAGAGGAGTCCGGCGGGCGCGCCAACCCCGGTCTGTTGGCCGATGCCTGCGAGGCCGTGATTGCCGCGCTCTATCTCGATGGTGGCCTGGAGGCGGCCGCCCGGTTCATTCACCGCCACTGGCGGCCCCTGGCCGCCGCGGCCGCCGACCCGCCCCGGGATGCCAAGACCCATCTTCAGGAATGGGCCCAGGAGCGCGGGCTTGATTTGCCGCGCTACGAGACCGTGGCCAGCGAAGGACCGCCCCATCGGCCGACATTCTTTGTCCGTGCCAGCGTCGGCGATCTGGCCCCGGCGCAAGGCCAGGGCGCCTCGAAGCGGGCGGCGGAACAGCGTGCCGCCGAAGCCCTGATCAAAGAGATAGCCGGCAAAGATGACAGCTAACGGCCAAGATGCCCCGCCGGGCACGGCGGACAAGGATGGGGCGGCCCCGAACACCCGATGCGGCTTCGTCGCCCTGGCCGGGGCCCCCAACGCCGGCAAATCAACGCTGCTCAACCGCCTGATCGGCACCAAGATCTCGATCGTCACGCCGAAGATCCAGACCACCCGCAGCCGCATCACCGGCATCGTCGTCGAGGGTGAGGTGCAGATAATCTATATCGACACCCCGGGGATATTCGCGCCTCGCCGGCGCCTCGACAGGGCGATGGTGGCGGCGGCGTGGAGCGGCATGGCCGATGCCGATAGCGCAGTCGTGCTTGTCGACGCCAAGGCCTCGACCCGCAGGACGGGGGTCGATAAGGACACAATGTCCATCGTCGAAGGCCTGAAGAAACAACGCCGCCTTGCGGTCCTGGCAGTTAACAAGATCGATCTGGTGCCCCGTCAGGCGCTGCTCGGGCTTACCGCGGCGCTCAATGACGAAGGGGTGTTCAGCGAAATCTTCATGATCTCGGCGCTTTCGGGCGATGGCGTCGATGATCTCAAGGCCCACCTCAAAGACAACCTGCCCAAGGGGCCCTGGCTATATCCCGAGGACCAGATTTCCGATATTCCCATGCGCATGCTGGCGGCCGAGCTTACCCGCGAGCAGGCCTTTCTTCAGCTCCATCAGGAACTGCCCTATGCGGTGGCGGTGGAGACCGAGTCCTGGGAGGAGCACGGCGACGGATCGGTGCGCATCGGCCAGGTCATCACCGTGCGCCGGGACAGCCAGAAGGCCATGGTTCTGGGCAAGGGCGGCGCGCGCATCAAATCCATCGGCGCCAGCGCCCGGGTCGAGCTCGAGCGCCTGATGGAGCGCAAGGTCCATCTTTTTATCCATGTCAAGGTCCGCGCCGACTGGGTCGACAGGCCCGAGCATTACCGTGCGCTCGGCCTCGATTTCGATGCCTGAGAGGGGCGTGTTGGGGGCCCGGAGGTGGCTCTTGGTGCTTAGGTTTTTATCTTGACCACGGTCTGGAGGGCATTGACGACCATATCCGCGGCGCCGTCCTTGTCCCACAGGGTGGCGCCGATGGCTTGACCGTGGAGCTTGAGGATCTCGAACATGTTCGCCGTGGGATCGGGCGATGCCAAGATCATGGTCATGACCCGGTCCATCGATAAGGCAAGCGCCTTCATATTGTCATAGCCCTTGGTGTCGATGTGGCTTGTGATGGTGCCGAGCAGGTCCGACATGTGCCCAAGGGTCTCTTCGGGAATTTCGAAGTGATCCTGTTCCCTGACCTGAGCTTCCAATCTGGTGGCCTGTTGGCTCAGTTCCGTCATCATTCGGTGCAGCAGGTGCTGGTCCACGACCCTGTTGGCTTCCTCGATGACATCGGCATTGGCCGCGGCCTCGGTGTCTCCGGCAACCTTGTAGCGCAGGTTGTTGGGAACCACGATGGAGTCGATGTCGTCCGCGGATGATAGGGCCCGGGCGCGTTCATGCTTGCGCCGCTCGGGGCCGACATATTGAGAGGTGACGACGAATTTCTTGCGGTTGAGAATCATGTTCTCGATCCGCGCCTTGAGCACGTTGATGGAGACCGGCATGGAGACAATATCGTCGGCGCCCGCCTGCATGGCGGCGGCGATGGTCAGCTCGTCGGTATCCCAGGTCACCAGTATGATGACCATGAAGGGGTTCGCGCCTACATTGTTGTGGCGGATGTCGTTGATCAGGGCGCAAACCGCGTCCTGGTTCTTTTCATGATCTAGGAACACGATGTCCGGTTCGTTATTGATCACCGCTTCGCGCGCCACTTCGATGTCACGGCAATCCTCGATCTTGCGGATTCTTAAATTGTCGAAGGCATCGCGCATGGTCCGGCGCATGCCTGGCGTCGAATTGAACAGGACCACCGAGACCTCGGAAAAGTCGTAATCGTTGGTTTGAGCCATTATTTTTGTGCTTTCTGGGCTTTTTGATGTTGCAAGGGCTTGTGTCATTGACATGGAGGCGATCCTAAAATCCATAAAATGCTGTTAAAAACAAAACTAAAGTATATGATAAATATATATTAACGCTGCATTGTCCATTTATTTTTGAGGGCGCATTATGGTCATGGAATTATAATAAATCAATAAAAATTTATAGTTAAGTAAAAGTAAGTACGTTTTGTCAAATTGAAAATAACCGTGTTCTCATGCCGGCTTATCCACAGCCAATCAGCCCAATCCCGCAAGACATGTATCCGCCGGCCGGGACATGGCGTCGGCGAACCGGGTGCGAGGGCGAACCGGGGGTGAATTTGTGCTATAGGGGGCGATGGATTGGAGTGATGACGGCATCGTTCTCGCGGCCCGCAAATTCGGGGAAAGTTCCACCATTGTCACGCTTCTGACCCTCGCCAATGGCCGCCATGCCGGGCTGGTGCGTGGCGGGACTGGGCGGCGGGCACGCGGCATCTACCAGCCGGGCAACCGGGTCAGGGCGACGTGGCGGGCCCGTCTCTCCGACCATCTCGGCAGCTATTCCTGCGAACTGACCCACGGCTGGGCCGCCGATATTCTTGACGCACCCCTGCGTCTCATGGCGTTGAGCGCCGCCTGCGCCATGGCCGAAGTGACATTGGCGGACCGCGAGCCTCATCCCGCGCTGTTTCAAGGCCTCACCGATTTGCTGTCGAGCCTGGCGTCGCGGCCGGAGACGGAGAATGGCGCCGAGCCAGGGAATGGCGATAACAGGAGTGACGGGGGCGATGGTGGGCTTGCCGGGTTTGCCGGGCCGTGGCCGGCGCGTTATGCGCGTTGGGAGCTTATGTTGCTGGGCGAGCTTGGTTTCGGCCTCGACCTCGCGTCCTGTGCCGTAACCGGGGCCAGGGACGACCTTGTCTTCGTCTCACCGCGGTCGGGTCGCGCCGTCAGTTCGGAGGCCGCCGCGCCATACAAGGACAGGCTTCTGCCCTTGCCGGCTTTCCTGACCCCGGCTTTTCAGACTGGGGCGGAAACGGCGGACGATCTGGCGACACCCACCCCGGACGACATCAACAACGCCTTGGCGTTGACCGGCTATTTCCTGGAACGGAACGTCTTTGCCGCCCATGACCGGGCGATGCCGGCGGCGCGCGGCCGACTCAAAGATGCCCTGGCCCGGGGATAAACCACTGTCACCGCCACTACTGTTTCACGGCCGCACCCATTGCGCTACAATGCCCCGCAGTTCGCCGTTGCGTGTGAGATTTAACAGGACCCATGGCCAAGGCCGCCGCTAAACCTTTGATCGTCGATGCCAGCCTTTCCGACGCCCTCGGCGAACGGTACCTGGCCTATGCGCTTTCCACCATCATGTCGCGGTCGCTTCCCGATGCCCGCGATGGCCTCAAGCCGGTGCATCGGCGCCTGCTCTACGCCATGCTTCAGCTCAGGCTTGATCCCGGCTCCGGCTTCAAGAAGTGCGCCCGCGTCGTCGGCGACGTCATCGGCAAGTACCATCCCCATGGCGATGTCGCGGTCTATGATGCCCTGGTCAGGCTGGCCCAGGAGTTCGCGGTGCGTTACCCGCTGATCGACGGCCAGGGCAATTTCGGCAATGTCGATGGCGATAACGCTGCCGCCATGCGCTATACCGAGGCGCGGCTGACCGAGGTGGCGGAGGCCTTGCTGGAAGGCATCGATGAAGATGCCGTCGATTTCCATCCCACCTATGACGGCAGCGATTCCGAACCGAATGTGCTGCCGGCGAGCTTCCCCAACCTGCTGGCCAACGGCGCCGCCGGCATCGCCGTCGGCATGGCGACCAGCATCCCGCCGCACAATGTCGGCGAGATCTGCGATGCCGCGCTCCACCTCATTCGTTATCCCAAGGCGACCATTGCCAAGCTATGCCAATTCATGCCCGGCCCCGATTTCCCCACCGGCGGCGTGCTGGCGGAGGCCCCTGAAGAGATCATCGAGGCCTATAAAAGCGGCCGCGGAGGGTTCCGTCTGCGTGCCCGCTGGGAGGTCGAAAAGCTCGGCCGCGGCGTCTACCAGATCATCGTCACCGAAATCCCTTATCACGTCCAGAAATCACGTCTGATAGAGAAGATCGCGGGTTTGATCGACAGCAAGAAACAAGGCCTGCTGGGCGATATCCGCGACGAGTCCGACGAACAGGTGCGGCTCATACTCGAACCCAAGAACCGTAGCGTCGAGCCCGACATGCTGATGGAATCCCTGTACCGTCAGACCGACCTCGAGGTTCGTATCTCGCTCAACATGAACGTCCTCGACGGCGCCAGGATGCCGCGGGTGATGAACCTGCGCGAGGTTGTGCAGACCTTCCTCAATCACCGCCATGACGTCTTGCAGCGCCGCACCCGCCACCGCCTTCAGCGCATCAAGGCGCGGCTGGAAGTGCTGCAGGGCTTCCTCGCCGCCTATGGCAATCTCGATCTGGTCATCCGCATCATCCGTGAGGAGGACGAGCCCCACAAGCCGTTGATGAAGGCCCTCAAGATCAACCAGGTCCAGGCCGAGGCCATCCTCAACATGCGCTTGAGACGGCTGCGCAAGCTCGAGGAACAGACCATCCGTGATGAGTTCGACGCCTTGAAAGCCGAACAGTCCGAGCTCAATCGCCTGCTCAAGGACAAGAAACGCCGGTGGGACACCATCGCCGACGAGATCGCCAGTATCAAGAAACGCTTCGGTGCCAAGACCGCCCTTGGGCGGCGGCGCACCGAGATCGGCCCGCCGCCCAGCGCCGTGGTCATTCCCCTGGACGCCACCATCGAGCGCGAGGACATCACCGTGATCTGTTCGGCGATGGGCTGGATCCGCGCCTTCAAGGGCCATCTCGCCGATGAATCCGAGATCAAATACAAAGAGGGCGACAAGGCCGGCCTCATCCTCCGCGCCCAGACCACCGACAAGCTGGTGATCTTCGGCACCAATGGGCGGTTCTATACGCTGGGCTGCGACAAATTGCCGCCGGGCCGCGGCCATGGCGAGCCGGTGCGCTTAATGGTCGGCCTCGGCAATGAGCATGATGTCGCCGGCATGCACGTCCATGAGCCAGGCCGTCAGCTATTGGTGGCCTCGAGTGACGGCCGCGGTTTCCTTGTCGCCGAGGACGAGGTCATTGCCCAGACCCGAGGCGGCAAGCAGGTCCTCAATCTCGCCGAGGGCGCCAGGGCCCGGGTCTGCGTTGCCGCCGTTGGCGACCACGTCGCCGTGATCGGGGAAAACCACAAGCTGATCATTTTCCCGCTCAGTGATTTGCCGACCCGGGGCCGGGGGCGCGGGGTCATCCTGCAGAAATACCGCGACGGCGGTCTCGCCGACGTCAAGGTCTTCGACTTGGCCCAGGGGCTGAGCTGGCGGGCGGGCTCGCGGACCCGCACCGAAACCGACATCTTGGCCTGGCTTGGCAAGCGCGCCCAGGCCGGCCGGCTGCCGCCACGGGGATTCCCCCGCGACAACCGCTTCGATTGAAATCCCGCTAGAAGTTCCGGGCTAGCCCTTTGCGCCCAGCACCTGGTAGCGCATATTGAGGAAGCCCTGGTCGGACAGCCGCGACCAGCCCATGGCGTCCTTGCGGAATCTCCTGAACGAATTCAGCGTCTGCTTGGTCAGTTTGTCGGCGCTTTCCAACTCGCCCAGCACCTCTTCGGACGCCTTGCCAAGGGCTTGGAGGACGTCGTCGGGGAAGCGATGCAGCTTGACCCCGTGCTTGTTGATCAAGGTGGCGAGGGCGGCACCGTTGCGGGCGTTGAAGTCGGCCAGCATGGCGTCGGTCTCGGCCTGGCAGGCGCCGGTGACGATGGCTTGCAGATCTTTCGGCAGCGCCTCAAACGCCGCCTTGTTGACAAAGCTTTCGATGCCGGTGCCCGGTTCGTGGAATCCCGGCCAGTAATATTGCTTGGTCAGCTTGTAGAACCCGAAGGCAAGGTCGTTCCACGGCCCCACCCATTCGGTGGCGTCGATGGTGCCGGCCTGAAGGGCGGGGAAAATCTCGCCGCCGGGCAGGCTGACGGCGGTGGCGCCGATGCGGCGCAGGACCTCGCCGCCGAGGCCGGGCATGCGCATCTTGAGGCCCTTGAAATCCTCGATCGAGCGAATTTCCTTTTTGAACCACCCGCCCATCTGGGTCCCGGTGTTGCCGGCAAGGAAGCCCTTGACGCCGAACTGGCCATAGACCTGGTCCCACAATTCCTGGCCGCCGCCGTGACGTATCCAGGCCGAAAGCTCGGTGGCGGTGAGGCCGAAGGGCACGGCGGCAAAGAAATTGGCGGCCTTCGACTTGCCCTGCCAGTAATAGGACGCGGCATGGCCCATCTCGACCGAGCCTTGCGACACCGCGTCGAAGGAGCCGAAGGCGGGCACCACCTTGCCGGCGGCGAAGACCTTGACGGTGAGACGCCCGCCGCTCATGGCGGTGATGCGGTTGGCCAGCCGTTCGGCGCCGGTGCCGAGGCCGGGGAACTTCTCGGGCCAGGTCGTCACCATCTTCCATTGCCTGAGGCCCTTGGAAATCGCCGGCGCTTTCGCCGTCTTGGCCGTTTGCCCGGGCCCACGGGATTTCATCACGGCGTAGGTGCCGACCGCACCCACGGCAAGGCCGGTGGCGGCACCGGTCAAAAAGTCACGACGCTTCATCCAGGTATCCTCCGATGGGGGTTATTCGGGTGATTGTTCGGCTATGCCGGTGGGCTCGTGACAGGCACGCCAGCCTTCCTGCTCCAGCGCCTGCAACGGCTGAAACCGCATTTTGTATGACATCTTGGCGCAGTCGGCGATCCAATAGCCGAGATAGACGTAGTCGAGGCCATGTTGTTTTGCCCGCCCGATGAGCCATGTCACCATGTAGGTGCCGAGGCTGCGCGTGGCGGGACCGGGATCGAAGAAGCTGTAGATCGCCGACAGACCATCATCTAAGCGGTCGGCGAGCATGGCGCCGACCAGGACATCTTCAGGGTCACGGAATTCCACCAGCTTGGTCGCCACCGGGCTGTCCTCGACCATGGCCCGGTAGCTTTCAAAGTCCATGTCGTGCATTCCGCCATTGGCGTGGCGGGCATTCTGATAGCGGCGGAACAGGGCATATTGCTCGGCGGTGGCGCCGAAGGGAGTGGCCACCGCCCGTAGACCGCGGTTGGCCTTGATCACCCGGCGCAATGATGGGGTGGCTTTAAAGTCCGGGACGACGACGCGCACCGGGACGCAGGCGTCGCAGTCCTGGCAAGCCGGCCGGTAGAGCACGTCGTGGCTGCGCCGGAACCCCGCCTTCGAGCCGGCATGATAAAGCTCGGTGGCATCGGGGCCCATAAGCCCGACGACGACGGTGCGCTCAAACCGCCCCGCGAGATAGGGACAAGGCCTTGAGCGGGAGGCATGAAAGAGATGCGGAAACGCCGCCTGGGCCTGGGTCAAATTGCGGTTCATGGTGAAAAACCGTTCCAACCTCTTGTTGAAGAACGGCCCAAGTATGACCAATCGGCGCCCAGGTTGCCAGCCCTGCATTGTCCTCAAGGGTTGATGAATTGTGGGCCCGGGGGAATGTGGACCCCGGACGGTGCTCGCGGCTCCGGGAAATCCCGGAAACGGCTGTCATGGCAATGACTTAGGGGGAGTAATCGCGGCTTACTTGACGGGCCAGGCGGAGGACGCTTTTTCTTCGCCCGCCAGGGTTTTGGCGGCTTTGGGCGGGACTTTCTTTTCGGCCACCGGCATGTTTTCGCGCAACAGGACGATGCTGATCCTACGGTTGAGCGGCGAGTGGGGGTCATCCACTTTCAAAGGCTCATTTGCGGCCTTGCCGACCACCCGGGTGACCCGGTCGGCGGGCAGGCCGGCGCGGACCAGGGCGCGGCGGCTCGCCAGGGCACGGTCGGTGGAGAGCTCCCAGTTGGTGTAGCTCGACGTCCGCGAATAGGCGGTGGCGTCGGTATGGCCGGTCAGGGAAATCTTGTTGGGCAGCTTGATGATGGCCTTGACCACTTGTGTTAACAACTGCCTGGTATGGCCGTACATCAGGGCGGACCCCATCGGGAACATCGAGGAGCGTTCCTGGTCGTGGATCTGGATGCGCAGTCCCTGGGCCGTGTGGTCGATCTGCAGGCTGTCGGCGAAGCCCTGAAGTTCGGGGATATTGCCGATGGCCTGGCGCAGGGTGGCCTCCGCCTTGCGGAACATTTTCTCCTCGCTCTTGGCCAACAGTTCCTTGGTCTCTTCCTCGCTGAGATTTTTCAGATCAGGCTTTGGCTTGTCCAAGGGCTTGTCGGCGTCATCAATTGGTGTATCCGCTGCGCTGGCGCGGCGTGGATCCAGGGGATCGTTCTCATCTTCGGCGGTATCCAGCGGGTCTGCTGCCGTCGGCAGGGGAACGGCGACGGCCATGGGCGCGCCCTTGCCCTTCATGGCGCCTTTCTTGGCAATGGACAGCCCGCCGAGCATGCCGCCGCTGCCGCCCTGGGTGCGGGCCACGCTGGCCGGGGCGAAATAGTCGGAAATACCGCTCCTCTGCTCTTCGGTGGTGGCGTTAAGCAGCCAAAGCAGCAGAAAGAACGCCATCATGGCGGTCACGAAATCGGCATAGGCGACCTTCCAGGCGCCGCCATGATGGGCGGCGTGGCTGACCTTCTTGACCTTCTTGATGATGATGGTTTGTTCAACGTCCGCCATGGCTCAACTATCTTGAGGATGCCGCCGATTGGAACGCATCCTCGACTTCGTAGAACGTTGGCCGCACCTCGGACAGCAAGGCCTTGCGGGCGAATTCGACGGAAACGGCGGGGGCATAACCCTGCAGATGGGCCAACAGGCCGGCCTTGATACACTGCAAATATTTGAGCTCCGTGTCGTCAATGGTCTTTAGCGAATCGGCCATGGGGGCGACCAATCCGTAAGAGAGAAGAATGCCCAGGAAGGTCCCGACCAATGCGCCGCCAATGAGCTTGCCCAGGATCTCCGGCGGTTCGGTGATCGAGCCCATGGTGTGGATGACGCCGAGCACGGCGGCGACGATGCCGA
>CBDUSV010000039.1:0-14735 GCA_965369885.1 uncultured bacterium | reverse complement strand
GCGAAATCCACCATGCTTTCATAATGGCCGGTGGTGATGGTGGGGTCCTCGACCTCTTCGACATACATGTTCTCGATCATGTATTGGCGGGCCGACATCGCCGGGCAGTTGCCGATGATATTGCCGAACCAGCGCGGAAAATGTTTGGCGAAGACGCAATGCTCCTTGGCGAACACCGCGGCGCCCTCGCGGCACATGTGACCTTCAAGCCATTCGTCGAAGGCGCTATGGCGGTTCCAGCGGTTCTCCCAGATGGTCCGGGCCATCCGCTGTTCGAAATTCTCTCTTGAGTCCATTGTTTCCTCCTCATCCCCGTTAGCCAGACCCATGGTAGCCACCCGAACCCGATCAGGATATACCAAATCGGGAGTGAAATCCTCTTGAGCGCCACGCCAATTCGGATAGAGTCCTGGCCGGCACGAGTAAACACCATGGCGGCAGATCATGGCGCGATGAAAACAGGGTAAGGCGGGTAATACATGCTTGATGCGATGGCGGGATTGTTGGCCCCCTTGGCCGCGGCGTCCCAGCACCTTTTGAACCCCGGCTCATTGATGTTCCTGGTGGCCGGCACCTGCATCGGTTTGTTGTTCGGCGCCATTCCGGGCCTCGGCGGCACCACGGCGCTGGCGCTGCTGATCCCGCTGACCTTCGGCATGGACAAGGCCGACGCCATCTTGCTGATGGGCGGCTCCATGGCGGCGACATCGACCGGCGGCTCGGTGTCGGCGATCCTGTTGAACACGCCGGGCATCGCGCCCAACGCCGCCACCGTGTTCGACGGCTTCCCCCTGGCACAACAGGGACGGGCCGGTGAAGCCATCGGCGCGGCGGCGACGGCGTCGGCCACCGGCGGGCTGATCGGGGTGTTCACCCTTCTCGCCGTGATCCCCATCGCCAAGGAGATCGTTTTGCTGTTCTCGCCGCCGGAATTCTTCCTGCTCGCCATCTTCGGCCTCTGCGCCATCTCCGTTTCCACCGGCGAGCGCATGTTGCAGGGCTTGATCACCGCGGTGTTCGGCTTCATCTGCGCCTTCGTCGGCTACGATTACATTTCCGGCGTGGTGCGTTACACCTATGGCGTCGATGCCCTGTGGGACGGCATCAAGCTGGTCCCGGCCCTGATCGGCCTGTTCGCGATCTCCCAGATGATCGACCTGGCGGTCAAGGGCGGCTCCATCGCCGACGACGCCCTCACGGTGAAGATCCAGCGCGTCAGCACCGGCATCAAGGCGGTGTTCAAGCATTGGTCGACCACCCTGATCGGGTCGGGCATCGGCACCTTCATCGGCGCCGTCCCCGGGGTCGGCGGCACCGTCGCCGGCTTCCTGAGCTATTCGACCCAGGTCCAGCGCGACCCCAATCCGGAGATCCCCTATGGCAAGGGCAACATCAAGGGCGTGATCGCGCCGGAATCCGCCAACAACGCCAAGGACGGCGGCTCGTTGATCCCGACGCTGGCCTTCGGCATCCCCGGCAGCGCCGAGACCGCGGTGTTCCTGGGCGCCTTGGTGCTGCACGGCATCGAGCCCGGGCCGAGGCTGCTGTTCGACCACGAGGACGTGGTCTTCACCCTGGTGCTCAGCCTGACCATCGCCTGCGTGGTGGCGACCCTGATCGTGCTGGCGCTGGCCCGTCCCATGGCCTATCTGACCCTGGTGGACGCCCATATCCTGGCCCCGGTGGTGACCGTGGTGGCGCTGGTCGGCGCCTATGCCCTGCAGGGCGAATTCGGCGACGTGGTGGTGGCCCTGGCCTTCGCCGTGATCGGCTATCTGATGATCCGCTTCGACTACCCGCGCATCACCTTCACCATCGCCCTGGTGCTGGGCGAGATCACCGAACGCAGCTTCTTCCAGACCATGGGCATCTCGGATGACAGCTGGATGATCTTCATAACCCGCAACATCTCCGTCATCCTGATCGTGATGATCATCCTCAGCCTGGCGATCCCGTCCTTCCGGCTATGGCTCAAGCGGCGCAACGCGGCAAAGCAGGTGGCGGCATGAACAAGCTGTTTGAGCGCCTGGTCGCGCCGGAACATCGCGCCACCACCGCCTTCGCCTGCGCCATCCTGGTCTTCATGTTCTATTTCATCTTTGAAAGCTACGCCTACAAGCCGGCGATCCGCCTGTTCCCGCTGTTGATCGGCTTCACCGGCGTCGTGCTGTGCATCCTGGATATCTTCTCCAACACCGACACCGCCTTTGGCCGCGTCATCAACACCGTGTTCGGCACCGAGCTGGCCAAGCGGGATATCCAAGAGCCCCGCAAGCTGACCAAGGAGCTCGCCATCTTCGCCTGGATGAGCGCCCTGGTGCTTGGCATCTATGTTTTCGGGTTCCTGGTCATGACCATCGTCTTCGTATTCCTGTGGATGTGGGTCCAGGGCGGCCGCACCATCAAGTCCAGCCTCTATACCGCGATCGCCACCTTCGGGTTCATCTATCTGCTGTTCAGCGTGATCCTGCGCTACGAACTGTTCATCGGCGTGCTGTTCGAGTACATCATCGAAACCCTTGATCTGTGAGCGGGGATCAAACCATGACGATCACCACGGTTGAGACCCTGGAACGCTTCATCGAAGACGCGCGGGCGCTGCACGCCCAAGACCTGGCGCCGGAGGATCTGTGGCGCGCCATGGCAGAGCCCTTGGGGCCGCTATTGGCGGATGCGGAGTTAAGACGGCTATCGGCGGACTGGCCGGTGTCGGACCACGAGAATCTGTTGTTCTATGAGGACCCGGATTACGGTTTCGTGGTCAACGGCCTGATCAAGGCGCCCGGCCAGAAGACCCGTATCCACGACCACGCCCATATCTGGACCCTCTATGGCGTGCTGGTGGGCCATGAGACCATCTACAATTACGACCGTATCGACGATGGCGGCAGGGATGATTACGCCGAAATCAAACTCCGCGACGAGATCCCGGTGGCGCCGGGGGACCATGACCTCGTCCCGCCCTACGCCGTCCATGCCGAGATCAGCGGGCCCAACCGCTCGGTCGCCATCATCATCCGCAGCGAAAAGCCCGGCGGCTTCCTCCAGGGCCGCTATGAGCCGGACTCGGGCCGCTATTGGCAGTCCGCCGGCGTCACCCAGATCCCCCATCCGCTGATTTAAAACCCCCGTTTCAGCCGCTTTCAAAACCTTAGATTCACGGGGGGGAATCCTCTATAGTCCGGCCATCAGTCCTTGCCTAACAGGGCAATGGGTTTGAGCCAAACCATTGATTCCAATACTGTCTGGGAGAATTTCCATGTTGAAAAGAATTGCACTCGGCATCGCCGCAATTGCCGCACTGGGCCTGGTGGGATTGTCCACCGCCCATGCCGCGTTTCCGGAAAAAGACATCACCTTCATCATCCCCTACGGACCCGGCGGCGGCTTCGACACCTATGTCCGCAAGGTCGCGCCGCTGATGGAGAAGCACCTGGGGGGCAAGGTCAACGTCATCCCCAAGAACGTGCCGGGCGCCGGCGGCCGCAAGGCCATCGCCTCGGTCTACCGGGCCAAGCCCAATGGCTACACCATCGCCATCTTCAACATGCCTGGCATGCTGCTGGACAAGATCCTGGGCAAGAAGACCAAGTTCGACATCGAGAAGTTCACCTGGCTCGGCCAGTTGGCGATCTCGCCCTACATGCTGGCGGTGGGCACCAAGAGTCCCTACCAGTCCATCAAGGCGCTGCAGAAGGCCAAGGGGCTGAAATACGCCGTGACCAGCCCGAGTTCGACCTCTTACGTGGCCGGCAAGATCATGGCCAAGGCGCTCGGCCTCAAGGTCAAGTTCCTCACCGGCTATAAGGGCTCGGCGAAGATCTCCCTGTCATTGATCCGGGGCGACACCCACCTGTCGCTGTTCTCCAACCGCTCCTTCGCCAAATATGCCAAGGGCGGCGACGTCAAGGGCGTGCTGTCCTTCGAGAAGAAGAGCCCGGTCAAGGGCGTGCCCACGGTGGCCGATATCGGCTTTGGCAATCTGGGCGTGCTCGCCACCGAGCGCATCGTCGGCTCCACCCCGGGGCTGCCCAAGAACATCCGAAATGCGCTGTCGAAGGCCCTGTTCAAGGCCGCCAACGACCCCAACATGAAGGCGTGGTCGAAGAAGACCCGGCGCGCGTTGAACCCGCGCACCGCCAAGCAGACCTCGAAAAGGGTCGGCGAGCTGGTCAAGTTCTACCAGAAGTACCGCTCCGTCCTGAAATAGGGCGAAGTCGCGACCGATGAAAAGGGCGGGCCCGCGGGTCCGCCCTTTTTGCATGCAATATCGCCGCGCTCAGGCGTCGAAGAACCCCCGCCTTCAGGCGTCAAAAAACACGGTCTCGTTCTCACCCTGCAAACGGATATCAAACCGGTAAAGCGCCCCCGAGGCGCCCTCCATACGCTGGGCAATAAGAGTGCCGCGCCTGGCCGCCGCCACCGTCGCCAGCACCGGGTCTTCCGCGTTTGCTGTGGCCTCGTCGGAGAAATAGAGCCGGGAATAGGCGTGGACCAGCATGCCGCGGGCGAAGACGATGATGCCGATATGGGGCGCCTGCAAGGCGTTGCCCTGGCCCGGCACCCGGCCCGGCTTGATGGTCTCGAAGCGAAAGGCGCCGGCCTCATCGGTGGCGGAGCGCCCGAAGCCCAAAAAGCTCTCATCCAATGGGACATCACCGCGGCCATCAGCCCCATGGCGGTAGCGGCCCGCCGCGTTGGCCTGCCAGATCTCCACCAAGGCGTCATCCACCGGCGCGCCTTCGCCATCGAGCACCCGGCCTTCGATGGTGATGTGCTCGCCCTGGGTCTTTGCCGTCACCAGCTTGTTGGACGCGATGCCCGCGCGGTCATAGGCCTCAGGCGTCAGGCCATAGGCGAAATAAGGTCCGATGGTCTGGGATGGGCTTTGTTTTGTCATCTCACTCGACCTCCAGCGGTGTGGCGCCCCGGCCCCGAAGGATGATGTCGAATTCGTAACCCAGCGCCCATTCGGTCTCGGTGACGTCGAGGGAATATGTGGCGATCAGGCGCTCGCGGCCGGCCTCATCGGGAATGCCGAGAAAGATCGGGTCCAGGGGCAACAAGGGATCGCCGGGGAAATACATCTGGGTCACCAGCCGGGTGAGGAAGGAAGGCCCGAACAGGGAGAAGTGGATATGGGCCGGGCGGAAGGCCTTGGGGTGGTTCTGCCACGGGTAGGACCCGGGCCGGATCGAGGTGAAGCGGTAGCGCCCCTCACCATCGGTCAAAAACCGCCCGGCGCCGAAAAAATTCGGATCCAACGGCGCGTCATGCTGATCGACGATATGGAGATAGCGCCCCGCCGCGTTGCACTGCCAGATCTCGATCAGGGTCTCGGGCACTGCCCTGCCGTCCTCGTCAAGCACCCGGCCGGTGACGATGATGCGCTCCCCCAGCGGCGGCCCATCGACCACGCCGTTGCGGGTAAGATCGCTATCGATTTCCGCCACCGCGTCGGCGCCATAGACCGGCCCGGTGCGCTCCGAAAGCGTCTCCCCCAACGCCACCAGGGGTTGGGATGGCGAGCGCAGCGTGGTCGATTCATAATCCGGATACAGATAGGGCGGATGCTGGCTCCAATCCCGGGGTTGGTAAGTATTGTCGCTATCGCTCATGTTTTCTCCCCTCCTCGCCCCGCGCCTAGTTGATGGTGTAGCGGCGCAGCAGGCGGTCTTGGTCTTCGGGGAAGGTGGTGCGGGCGTGGTTTACGCAGCGGTTGTCCCACAGCAACAGATCCCCCGGCGTCCAGTGGTGGGCGTAGACATATTCCGGGCGCTCCACCAGCTCCAGCAATTCGGCGATCAGGGCGTCGCTTTCCGGCCTGTCCATGCCTTCGATCCACCGCGCCATCAGGCGGCCGAGATAGAGCGCCTCGCGGCCGGTCTCCGGGTGGCGCTGCACCAGGTCATGGCTGGCCCGGTTGGTGATGACGTCATCGGGGTTGGGGCTGGCGCGGGAGGTGGCGTCGAGGGTGTAGATGAAATGCACTTGCAAGCCGCGCAGCCGATCCTGCATCTGGGCCCCCAAGGTGGCGAAGGGGGCATACATATCGGCGAACAGGGTCTCGCCACCGTGGCTGGGCACCTTGATGGCGTAAAGGCTGGTGGCCATGTAGGGCACGTCGTGGTGGGCGCCGTCGGCATGGAACTCAAGGCCGCCATCGGGCAGCGAGCCGATGACCTCGCCGTCCTTGCGGATATTGGTCACCAGCATGACCCGGGCGGCGCCGGGGCGCCGGCGCGAGACGCTGGCGGGCAGGCGGCGTTCGGCGTTGGCATTGCCGAACATGCCGCAGAAGCGGATCTGATCGCTGGCGGCGATGTTCTGGCCCGGGAAGCACAGCACCTGATGGCGATGCCAGGCCTCGACCAGGGTGGCGGCGGTGGCGGCATCGAGCTCGCCGCGGAGATCGAGGCCGGTGACCTCGGCGCCGAGGGCCTGGGACAAGGGCTTGACCGTGATGGCCATTGGCTAGGTTTCTCCCCGTAAAACGGTTAGAATTCTACCTGAAAGGCCGCCATCATGCCAATCTGGGGCGGTAGGCCTTGATTGGGCCAAGTTGGCGCGATACCTTGGCCCGCCAAAACAAACCGGTTCAAAAAAGCCTAGCCATGTCGGAGACCTACAAAGATTATCTGTCGTCCATCGACGAAGTGGTCGAGGACGCCCGCCAGGGCCGCATGTGCATCCTGGTCGATGACGAAAACCGTGAGAACGAAGGCGATCTGGTCATCCCGGCGGACCTGGCGACCGCCGATACGGTCAATTTCATGGCCCGCCATGGCCGCGGCCTGATCTGTCTGGCGCTCAGCAAGGAGCGCACGGAAGAGTTGGGCCTGACCCTGATGTCGCCGAGGAACGAAACCCGCCTGCAGACCGCCTTCACCGTCTCCATCGAGGCCCGCGTCGGGGTCACCACCGGGATCTCGGCGGCCGACCGGGCGAAAACCATCTCGGTCGCCATCGACCCCAAAAGTTCGCGCTCCGACATCCTCTCTCCCGGCCATGTCTTTCCCCTGGTCGCCGAGGATGGCGGCGTGTTGGTGCGTGCCGGCCACACCGAGGCCGCGGTCGATATCGCGCGGATGGCCGGCTACAACCCGTCAGGCGTGATCTGCGAGATCATGAACGACGACGGCACCATGGCGCGGCTGCCCGACCTGGTGAAGTTCGCCCAGCTCCATGGCCTCAAGATCGCCACCATCACCGACATGATCGCCCATCGCCGGCGCACCGAGAAGGTGGTCGAGCGCATCGTCGAGACCAAGATCAACAGCCGTTATGGCGGGGAGTTCAGCCTCATCCTCTTCGCCAACAAGATCTCCTATGCCGAGCATATCGCCCTGGTCAAAGGCGATATCTCGGGCGACGAGCCGGTGTTGGTGCGCATGCATGCCATGAACGTCATCGGTGATGTCCTTGGCGACACCACCGTGGGCGAGTTCGCCGCCGGTGAATCCCGCATCCGGGGCGGCGAGCTTCAGGCCGCCATGGAGATGATCGCCGAGGAAGGCCGTGGCGTCGTGGTCATGATCCGCGAGCAAACCGCCGACAGGTTGTCACGCTACATCAAGGAGCGCGAAGGCCAGCCGGTGAGCAAACCGATCAGCGAGCTTAGGCAATATGGCATCGGCGCCCAGATTCTCCTCGATCTCGGCGTCAAACAGATGGTTCTGTTATCGAACACGCGCAGGACCATCGTCGGTCTCGACGGCTACGGCATCGAACTGGTGGCACAGAAACCAATCCCCTTGCCAAAGCATTGAAACCTTGAAGCAATCACCGTATAGTAATAGAAATTTTATGGGCATTTGGCGAGGGTGGAGATTGGGCTTGGAACGCCCGGTACGCCGCTGAGAAGAAAACAGGATATGGGTGGGAGCTGGTTTTGGATCGATGCTCCCGGGTAGGAACACGGCAACCAAGAAGGGTCTCACCATGGCCAAAAGCAAAAACGGTTTCCTGAAACTTCAAGACATCGACGTGGAGTTGGAGCGCCGCGGCAAGGGCAAGCCCCTGCTGTTGCTCCATGGCGAAGAGGCGCGGGAACTGGAGATGCCCTTCATCGACGCCTTGGCCAAGGATTACGAGATCTTCATCCCCTCGGCGCCGGGCTTCGGCCACACCGAACGGCCCAATTGGGTCGAGAACATGGAAGACATCGCGTATTTATACCTCGATCTCCTCGATGAGCTCGACCTCAATGGCGTCACCGTCATGGGATTCTCAATGGGCGGCTGGATCGCCGCCGAGATGGCGACCAAGACCTGCGCGCGGCTGGAACGGCTCATCCTGGTCGATCCCTATGGCATCAAGGTCGGCGGACCCGAGGCCAGGGACATCGCCGATATCTACTACCTGCCCCGGGAAAAGGTCATGGAGCTCAAATATTTCGACGCCAAGTTTGGCGAGCGCGATTTCCCTTCGATGCCGGACGAGGTGCTCGAGATCATCGCGCGCAACAGCGAAAGCACGGCGCGGTTGACATGGGAGCCCTATATGCACAATCCCAAGCTCAAACGCCGGCTGCACCGCATCAAGGTGCCGACGCTTTTGGTGTGGGGCGCCGATGACGGCATCGTCACCCCCGATTACGGCAAGGCCTTTTGCCAGGAGATCCCTGGCGCCGCGATCGAGATCGTTGCCGAGGCCGGCCATTTGCCCCATCTCGAACAACCCGATATCTTCATGGACCACGTCCGCAACTTCCTCGCTTAGGGGAACTCAACGAACCATCATCAAGGGAGGAAACCATGGACGCCTGGCACTTCACCGAAATGCCCTACCCCAATCACCCGGACCCGGACACCGTAAGCTCGGTCCGCGTCAACCTTCCCAGCAAATATTTCGATCCCAAGATCGGCCATGATCTCTATAACCGCTATCTCGACGAGCACATGCTGGCCGACGAGCTTGGCCTCGAGATCATGCTCAACGAGCACCACCAGACCGCCACCTGCCTCAACGTCGCGGCGCCGCTTTCCGCCGCCATCCTGGCCCGCCAGACCTCCCGCGCACGTATCCTCATCCTCGGCAATCCGATCTCCAACCAGCACAACCCTATCCGTGTCGCCGAGGAAATGGCGATGATCGACTGCATCTCCAATGGCCGTCTTGAAGTCGGTTTCGTCCGCGGCGTGCCTTACGAGATCTTCGCCGCCAACTCCAACCCGACCATGACCATCGAGCGTCTGTGGGAAGGCATGGATATGTGCATCAAGGCCTGGACCAGCCAGGACGGGCCGGTCAATTTCGAGGGCCGGTTCTGGCACCGGCGCTGCATCAATGTGTGGCCGCGCTGCGTGCAACAGCCCCACCCGCCGATCTGGATCACCGGCGGCAGCGATCTGGACAATGTCAGGCGCGTGGCCGAACGCGGCTACGTCTTCGCCATGTTCCTGCAGCCCTATGAGCGCATCAAGCTGCTGTTCGACACCTACCGCGATCGCTGCAAGGAACTCGGCCAGCCGGCGCCCAATCCCGACCGCTTCGCCTATATGCCCCTGGTCTATACCGCCGACACCGAGGAAGAGGCGCTGGCGGGCGCCAAGGAACTCAGCTGGTATCTCCAGGCCAAGACCGAACCCCAGTTCCGCAACCCGCCGGGTTATGTTCCCATCGACCTCAATGTCCAGGCCCTCAAGGGCAAATATCAGGGCCGCACCGACGCCGTGCGCCGCGCCGGCATCGAATATCTGCGCGAACAAGGCGTGGTGATCTGCGGCACCCCGGATTCCGTGGCCCAGCAGGTCAAGCGGCTCTATGAGCGGGTCGGCGGCTTCGGCCATCTGATCATGATGCAGCAGGCCGGACACCTGTCCCACGAAAAGACCGTCAAGAGCATGACCCTGTTCGCCAAGGAGGCCTATCCCCAGATCCGCGAGCTTGGCGTCACCGTGCCCGAGATGGCGGCGTCATAGCCCCTGGTTTCATGAAACAGGGCCACTTCGCCGACGTCGACGGCATCCGCACCCATTATTTCGATGCCGGGTCCGGGCCGGCGCTCCTGCTTCTGCATTCGGCGGAATATGGCGGCGCCGCCGAGTTTTCGTGGGAGAACAATATGGACGCCCTGGCCGGGCATTTCCGCGTCCTCGCCCCCGATCATCTCGGCTTCGGGCAGACCGACAAGATCTTCGACTTCGCCAACCAGTTCAACCGCCGCATCGCACATATCAAGCGCTTCTTGGAGGTCATGGGGGTGGACCGCACCCATGTCATCGGCAGTTCCATGTCCGGCGGGCTTTCGCTCGCGGTCGCCGCCCGGCCCGAACCGGACTGGCCGATCGCCAAGCTGGTGTCGTGCAGCGGCGGCGGCCATTCGCCGCAAAACGACGCGCGCGAGGTGCTCAACAGTTATGACGGCACCGAGGACCATATGCGCCGCATCATCGAGACCATGTTCGTCGATCCCAGCTTCGCCAAAAACGCCGGCTATATCGCGCGCCGGGTCGAGATGTCGCAACTTCCCGGCGCCTGGGAGGCGACCTCGGCGGCGCGGCTCAAGGCGCCGTTCGCCGGCGCCACCCGCACAGAGCGTGACGCCATTGACCACGGCAATATCCGCGTGCCCACCCTGATCATGGCCGGACGCTTAGACACCTTGCGCAAACCCGGCTATGGCGAGGACCTGGTGGCCGAAATCCCCGGCGCCGAGCTCCATGTCTTCGAGAACGCCGGCCACATGGGCAATGTCGAGTGCGCCGATGAATTCAACGCCCGGGTCATCGATTTTCTCAAAGAGGATTGAGCGTGCGCCCACGCCGTGGCACCATTGCGCCAACCAACAGAATAAGGAACCGATAGATGTCTGATGGGGTCGATCTGCGCCAATTCTCCGGCCACTTCGCCACCGGTGTCACGGTGGTGACCACCCGGGACAAGGCCGGCAACTATTACGGGCTGACCATGAACGCGATCAGTTGCGTCTGCCTCGACCCGCCGACCTTCCTGATCTGCATCGACAAGACCGCCAATACGCTGGCGCCCTTGATGGAAAGCCGGGTCTTCGCCCTCAACATCCTGGCCCGGGGCCAAACCGAAATTTCCAACATTTTCGCCACCAAGGGCGAAGACAAGTTCGCCGGCGTCAAGACCCGCGCCGGCGCCCTGGGCGCGCCCCTGATCGAAGGCGCCCTGGCCGCCGCCGAGTTCCGCGTCACCGAAACCTTCGCCGCCGGCGATCATTTCATCGTCCTCGGCGAGGCCCACAACGCCGATATCACGGAAGACCAACCGCTACTCTATTATCAAGGCAAATACGGCGCCTTCAGCGCCTAGGGCCCTTGGAACGCGCCGGGTTCTTGATTTAAAACCTGTTCGGATATCCGCCCGGTTGAATAGTGGTTTCAAAGCCCGCATAGGGGTTCGGAAATCCAGTGTTCGCCGCACCCTCGGTTTACCGGCCGGGGGGTTACGTCTCGAGGCTTGCTTCCAGCACGGCTCGCTGTCGCCAGGCTATGAACCACACGCCGAGACAGATCGTACCTCCAATGAACACCGGAATGCGTAAACCGATATGTTCGGCGGCCCCGCCCAACAGTAGCGCCCCGAACGCGGGAACGCCCTGCATGATAAGACCGTAAACGCTCATCACCCTGCCGCGGAGGTGGGGATCGACCGCCGATTGAATGAGTGTCTGGTTGGACACGTTGAGCAGGATGAAGCCAAACCCCAAACACGCCGAGAATAAGACCGCCAACCAGAAGATTTTGGTCGTGGCAAACAGGGTGAGGACGAAAGCCAGAAACAGGATGCTGTAGATCGTCATTCGTGTCATGCCCTCGATCCCCGATCGCCTGGCGGCGAGCCATATGGCGCCGCAGGTCGCGCCGATGCCGTGAAAACTCATAAGCATCGCCAGCCCATCAGCCCCCATCGAGAACACCTGCCCGGCAAAGCCCGGCAAGAGATCGGTAACCGGTTTCGCCACGACCCCGACCACGGCCATCAGTGCCAGCTGTAGCCGGATGCCGCCATGGGTGATGACATAAGCCAGGCCCTCGGTGGTCTCGGCCAACATCGAACGCCCCTCACGCCTTTGGGGTTTGATGGAAAGTTTCATCGCCGCCAAAACAAAGGAGTAAACCAGGAGCAAGGCTGCCGATGCCGCAAAGCCCCAACCAATTCCCGCGCCAACAATGATGAACCCGCCAAGGGCCGGGCCGATAAAACGTGCACCATTGAAAATGATCGAACCAATAGCAAGAGCCGGGGCTATCAAATCGGGGCCAACCAAGGGATGGATCAACGCCATCCTTGAGGGCCGGTTGAATGCCATCAGGCAACCGCGAAATGTCGTTAGAGAAAACAACAGCCAGATATCCATCCACCCCGCAAGGGTCAGGACCGACATGGTGGCGGCCAGCATCGCGGAAAAGCCCTGGGCAATCCTCATCATCTTGAAATAATCGACGCGGTCCACGATGGTCCCGGCAATCAAGGTGAGGATCAGCGTCGGCATCATTTCGGCCATCGCTATGCCGCCAAGCCAGGCCGTGGATTCCGTCAATTCCCAGGCGAGCCATCCAATGCACATGCGCAGATTCCAAACGGCTAAACCGTGGCCGATATTGCCGAACATATACAGCCGGTAGTCCCTAATCCGGACGCACTGCCGGAGCGCTTCAAATCCGCCGGGAACCTTCATGTCTGGGATCGGTAGCTTTGGAGGGACAACATCATCACGCCGACAATACACTAAAAATGGGATGAGGATCTTCTGCCGGTGACGAATGAATCCGGAGCCTAGACCTATAAGAAACTTTGTGTTTACAGTGTGAAATGCATTTCGGTTGTTCTGAATAACCTCCCAAAGCTAGATGTTCCGCTACGGCTTTTCCAAAAGCAAGTTATTCAAATACACCTGCGCCTTCATGGCTGCCTTCCGCATCATTCCTGGATATTGGGGCAATGGAGACGGTGCCGCGGTAACCTGTATGAATATATTGATCGCCTTGCGGTCGCCGGGAATGACCCTGCGTTACTACCTGCTCTTTGGGAGATTTCCCAATTACCTGAACCCCAAGTCAGAGTCTGAGAAATCACAGTGGCGAAAGGCCTTCGACCGGAACCCTGTATTGGCAATTCTTTGTGATAAGCTGGCGGTGCGGGACTATGCTGCGGCCCGTGTCCCCAAACTGCGGTTTCCGAAACTCCATTGGTCCGGCCATGAGCCGAATGAAATGCCATTGGAGACGATTCCTCTTCCCTTTATCATCAAGCCGAACAACCGCAGTGGTGCGATCATCATCGTGACCAGCTCCGGGGATTTAGACAAACCTAAAATTATCAAGCAGTGCCGGGAGTGGATGGCGGCCAAGCCTTATGGGCAAAATTTCTCTGAATGGGGTTATTCGCAGGTTGAAAGCAAAATTCTGATCGAAGAGTTTCTTTGCGACGGCGCCAACCTGACGCCGCCGCCAAATTATGAGCTTTTTGTATACAACGGTCGTGTTGGCTCGATTTATTTTACCACTGGCCGTCTTTCGAGCAGGCCCCGTGCGCGCTGTTTATACACCACCGACTGGGAAAAGCTGCCCGTCGATAGGTGGCGGATGAAAGGGTTCTATCCTCTCGATGGCGTAGAGCCTAAGCCCGAGAACCTCGATGCCATGATCGATGCCGCAGAAAAAATCTCCGCCGAGGTGGATTACGTTCGGGTGGATATGTACAACCTCAATGGCGAAATCTACCTTGGTGAGACCACCCCTTATCCCAATTCCGGTTTCAGCATGTGGGTGGCAAAGAACGCCGACCTCAGCGGCCAGCCGCCACGAGAGGTGGATGACCAATTTGGCGACCTTTGGAAATTGCCACCCATCCCCTATTGGACCCTTATTCGCCGTGGGCTGTTAAAGTAGTCAATTCGTTTTGGAAATGCGTCCAGTCACTTTTCCGAAAAACCAATAAATATAGAAAATTTATTCCGATATGCTTTTGGATTATATATCCCATATATACAGCCGCACCTGATCGGGCAATCACCGCGGAAAATGCCGCCCCAATTATGCCGAATGCCGGCAGAAGTGCCGCCAGTGAGATCACCGACAGCACCAGCCCAAGCGACTCACATCTGGCCAACAGCAACGGTCTGCCAAACCCTTTGATGGCAGCTTGGAGTATGAATCTCATGCCAATCGCCACCATCGCGACAGTCAAGACTCGAACCAAATTCAATGCCTCGCCATATTCGGCGCCAAAGAACAATTCCAACAACCAGGGCGCACCAACAAAAACCAAAATTGCCACCGGGAACAATGTGAGAATTGTGGCACGGAGATAGCGGCCAAAGACCTCCCGGCGCTCGGTTAATGTCTCAGCGGCTGCAATCTTGGTGAATGCGAGAACCCCAAGGGTTCTAGGCAATATGGTGGAAAGGCGCGATAACGTCAGTCCGACCACGAATAGACCGAGGTCAGTGGCCGCCAACAATATGGATATCAATATCTGATCCAGTCTCCCACCAATCAGGGAAATGCTCTTTCCAAGATGTACGCGCAAACCATAACGAATTAATTCTTTTGCGATCTCTTTACGGGGTTTTGTCACCCTCCAACCAACTTGTGCCGCACAATATAAGGCAAGCGAGATGGGCAACACATTGGCCAGCAACGAAGCTATGGCGAATGACCACACAGAGGCATTCTCCAGCCAGCACAACAAGACAACAAGCACGGTAAAGGCTAAGTGGATGCTGATTCTTATCAGGTTATATTTCTCAAACCGAAGAC
>CBDUSV010000038.1:0-14813 GCA_965369885.1 uncultured bacterium | reverse complement strand
TCGGCGATCGCCTTCAGCGCCGCCGCCTATGACGGCATCGTCTTCGAGATGGAGCACAACCCGTGGGATTCCTTGACCCTGCGCGATTGCCTCCAATACATGCTCGCCCGCGGTGCGATCGCCAGGTCCGGCTCGATCGCGCCCGCCGTCACGCCGATGGTGCGCATCCCGCCCAATGGCGGAGAGATCAGCCAATGGCATGCCAAGCAGGCGCTGGATCTTGGGGTCTACGGCATTGTCTGGCCCCATGTGAGCACGGTGGAACAGGCCTACAACGCCGTCGCGGCGTGCCGCTATCCCAGGCTGTCGTCGGCGCCGCTCTATGAGCCCCAGGGCCTGCGCGGTGATGGACCCACCGCCGCGCTACGCTATTGGGGGCTTAGCCAGCAGGAATATTACGCCAGGGCCGATGTCTGGCCGCTCAATCCCTTAGGCGAGATCTTTGTCATCCTGATGATCGAGGACACCCAGGGCATCGCCAATCTGGCCGACATGTTAGAGAACGTGCCGGGCATCGGCGCCGTGCTGATCGGCGAAGGCGATCTCAGCCAGGAGCTCGGCCATCCCCGCCAATATGATCACCCGGACGTCGCCGGCGCCATGGCCAAGATCGTCGAGACCTGCAAGGCCCACGATGTTCCGGTCGTCCACCCCCATGTCAATGTCAAAAATGTCGAACACATTCTGGGCCAGGGCTACCGTTTCCTCATGGCCTCGCCCGAGCGCAGCACCGCGGGGCTGGAAAAGGGCCTTGAGCTGGCCGGCCGCGCCTAGTCCAAATATAGGGGTGGAAAAGCCGCCCCGGTTAAACAGGGAAGCAGCTCATGATCATAGATTGCCACGGTCACTACACCACGGCGCCCAAGCCATTGCCCGACTACCGGCAAAGCCAAATCGCCGGGCTGGAAGATCCCACCCATGTGCCGGCCAAAGCCGCCCTCGACATCAGCGATGATCAGATCCGCGAAAGCCTTGAAGGCGCGCAGCTCAAATTACAGCGCGAGCGCGGCACCGATCTGACGATCTTCTCGCCCCGGGCCGCCGGCATGGGTCACCATATCGGCAATGAGACCACGTCGAGCCATTGGTCGGAAATCTGCAACGATCTGATCCATCGGGTCTGCACGCTTTATCCCGACAACTTCATCGGGGTTTGCCAGTTGCCCCAGTCGCCAGGCGTGCCGCCGGCCAATTGCATCGCCGAATTGGAAAGATGCGTGAATGAGCTTGGCTTCATCGGCTGCAATCTCAACCCGGACCCGTCCGGCGGCTACTGGACCGACCCGCCCTTGTCCGACCGCTTCTGGTATCCGCTTTACGAGAAGATGGTCGAGCTTGACGTGCCGGCGATGATCCATGTCTCAGCCTCGTGCAATCCGTGCTTTCACGGCACCGGCGCCCATTACATGAACGGCGACACCACCGCCTTCATGCAGTTTCTGACCTCCGATCTGTTCCAGGACTTCCCGACGCTGAAATTCATCATTCCCCATGGCGGCGGGGCGGTGCCGTACCACTGGGGCCGCTATCGTGGCCTTGCCCAGGACATGGGACGCCCGCCCCTGGACGAGCTTTTGCTGGAAAACGTGTTCTTCGATACCTGCGTCTATCATCAGGCCGGGATCGATCTCATGACCAAGGTGATCCCGATCAAGAACATCCTGTTCGCCTCCGAGATGGTCGGCGCCGTGCGCGGCATCGACCCGGAAACCGGCCATAACTATGATGATACCAAACGCTATGTTGAAGGGGCTCCCAGCCTCAGCGATGGCGAGCGCACCCAGATCTTCGAAGGCAATGTCCGCCACGTGTTCCCCCGCCTTAAGCGCTGACGGCGCCATGGGTGATATGAGCGTGGTTTTATGAGTGCAGTTTTTCCGGCGGGAGGATGTCCTTGATCATCGATATTTTCACCCATGTCTTCCCCTTGCCCGTGTTCGAGCGCATCGACAAGCTTGGTCTCGATCTCGGGCCCATCGGCAAGCGCACCCGCTCCATGAAGCTGTTGTTCGACATGGACGCGCGGCTCAAGTCCATGGACGCGTTCGGCGATTACCGCCAGGTCATCGCCCTGCCCAACCCGCCGCTGGAGGATTTCACCGATCCCCAAACCGGGGCGGACTTGGCCCGCGCCGCCAACGACGCCTTGGCCCAACTGGTGGCGCGCCATCCCGACCGCTTCCAGGGCTTTATCGCCGCCCTTGCCATGCACAATCCCGATGCCGCCGCCGGCGAAGCGGCGCGCGCCTGCAACGAGCTCGGCGCCGTGGGTGTGCAGCTTTTCACCAATGTGGCGGGCCGGCCGCTGGATAATGCCGAATTCGCCCCGGTCTTCGACACCATGGCGGCATTGGACCGGCCGATCTGGCTGCACCCGGCGCGCACGCCCCAGACCCGGGATTTCGTTTCCGAGGAGATCAGCCGCTTCGAGGCCTGGATATCTCTGGGCTGGCCCTATGAGACCTCAATCACCATGCTGCGCCTCGCCCTGACCGGGGTCTTGGAGCGCCACCCCGGCCTCAACATCATCACCCATCATCTCGGCGGCATGGTGCCCTATCACGAGGCGCGCCTGGCCACCGCCTTCCGCAATCTGGGCCGGCGCTCCGATGACGAGGACTACGCGCCCTATAAGGACGCCTTGTCGCGGGAGCTGGTGGATTACCTCAAGATGTTTTACGGCGATACCGCCATGCATGGCGCCGTCGAGCCCCTGCTTCTCGGCCTGAGTTTCTTCGGCGCCGACCACGTGGTGTTCGCCTCCGACGCGCCCTATGGCCCGGTCGATAAATGTATCGCCGCCATCGACGGGATGGAGCTGGCGCCCGCCGACCGGGAGAAGATTCTATCCGGCAACGCGCTTCGCTTGTTAGGGGTGGTGGAAGATTAAGAGCACGAGCCCGGTATCACCGAACCACCAGGAAAGACGGCGAGGCGCGGGCCAGAGAGGAAAAATTTTAGGACTTACGCATCCAAAACGATGATCCGGTATCTTTCTGCGGTAGCGCGCCGGAGCGCGACAAATAATATACTGGCAGCAGCGGCACCCAGCTATTCCCGAAAATAAGCATGCATGCGAGCAAATATTGCTCGTTGTAATGGCGATCGGAAAAAAAGGCATCATATTCATATGGCAACTGGATATCGTGCACATGAACAAGCACGCCTTGTTTTATTCGGGGTAAGAGTTCAAGAAAGCAATACGGCACGTCGGTACCATTGAAGGCGACGTGGCTGCCATCCAGAAACAAGATATCGTTCGCTTCCAGATCGTCCACGAAATCGGGATCCATGTGTGACACGTGGACCGCGCGTATCTCGTCCGCGGCCGCGGCAATGTTCGTTGTCGTTACCGGGTCTATGCAAGTCATATGCGTGTCGAGGCTTTCGTCCCGCGTGCCCTGGCGCATGAACAAGGTACTGTTGCCGCTGCCGATCTCGATGATACGCCGCGGACGAAAGTGACGTACGATTGCGTATGCGGCCCGCGCATCGCTGCCGGTGAAGTAGGTGTTACCAAAGGAGGGGCCGTCCGCCGTGGTGTCGGTCGCAACCTCATCGAGCTCCGCCGCATACATATACCGTTTGAGGTCTTCAAGCGTGCCATGGATTAGCCCGGCATGGGCCTCGATCAGGGCCGCGACGCTCTCATAGACGTGATCGGCACCGCGCGGTTGGAGCAACTCCGGAGAATTCAGGTCGATAAACACTATTCGGTCGCGCCGAAACAGGATTTTGCGTATCTCCCGAAGCCTCTTACGCACGCTCGTAGTCATCAAAAACGTTCCGGATTGTTGCTTGTCATCGATGATCCAAGAGACAAATTGGTTGGGGGGCGCAGGCCCTCCGGGAGATCAAACGCTTTCCCCTCCGGGGGATCAAACACTTTCCCCTCCGGGGGATCAAACGCTTTCAGCGTTTGATGGTGCCGCCTGTAGGATTCGAACCTACGACCCCCGCATTACGAATGCTTTCTGGGCGGGAATTTCCATCCATATCCAGGGGACGTGAGGGCATAGGATTGACGGCCCGAAACGGCCTACTCTTACTTCTACTTCGGCCCTCACTTAGTCGGAGAGCCCTCTGGTCGGGACCAGATCCCTTGGAATGCGCCATGGCTTGATCTCCTGGCCCGCCAGGAGAGGCGAGCAGCATGCTGGCGATGAAAGCATTATTCCTTGTTCATGGCCTTGAATGGTTTCCACCACGCGCCTAACCTTGCAGAGACATAATAGCCTGAAATCAAACAAACCTGGGCGCCCGGGGGAGGATCGTCATATGGAACGTCAACGTCATAGCGTGGCCTGGCCTAATGGTGAGTTGATGGCCTGCACCTTCCGCGTCGCCTATGAGGCGTTCCACGGCTCGGGCAAGTTCAAGAAGGACCCGAACATAGCGGTCAATCAGGCCTCCCTCAGCCATGCGGAATATGGCGGCCGGGTCGGAATCTGGCGCCTGATGGAGATCTTCGAACGCAACAAGGTCTCGGCCAGCATCAATCTCAACGGCCTCGCCATCGAGATGTGGCCCGAATCGGTCAAGGCTCTCCACGCCGCGGGCCACGAGCTCGCCTCCCATCAGACCACCAACAACATCCATCTGCCGGACCTATCCGAGGACGAGGAACGCGCCGAGATCCGGGCCTGCACCAAGATGATCGAGGATGCGGTCGGCGTACGCCCGATCGGCTGGGGCTCGGCGGGGAACCTGCACACCGAACACACCCTCAGGATTTTGTCCGAGGAGGGCTATCTCTATTTCGGCGATCCCTTCGACGAGGACGTGCCCTATGTGGTCTCGGTCAAGGACCGGCGCATGGTGATCATCCCCAAGCTCAACTATGCCAATGACTGGCGCGCCTGGTCCGGCGGGCTGGGCAATGGCGACAATTTCGTCGCCGGCTTCAGGGAGGCCTTCGACTTCTTATATGAAGAGGCCCTGGGCGGGCGGCCCGGCTATATCGACGTCATCACCCATGCCGAACTGGGCGGGCGGCCAAACCTGGCCAGCGCGGTCGAGCGCATGATCCGCTACGTCAAGCAATTCGGCGATCAAGTCTGGATCGCCAACCGGCGCGACATCACCAATTATCTGCTGAGCCGCAACGAAGACGCGGAAGAATACCGGCCCTACCAATAGCCGATCCGCTCCAGGTTGGATAACATGCGGACCATCCCCAACATCATCAACGGCCAAGAGGTTGCGGCCCGGACCGGCCGCACCGCGCCGGTCTTCAACCCCGCCACCGGTGAACACATGGCGAATGTCGGCCTTGCCGGCGCCGAAGACATCGCGGCGGCGGTCAACGCGGCAGCTGCTGCATTCCCGCGCTGGGCGGCAACGCCGCCCTTGAGCCGGGCGCGGGTGATGTTTCGCTTCAAGGAGCTGCTTGACGCCAACGCCGACGCCCTGGCCCGAACCATCGCCTCCGAGCACGGCAAGACCCTGGCGGACGCCCTTGGCGAGGTCGCCCGCGGCATCGAGGTGGTCGAGTTCGCCTGCGGCATCCCCCACCTGCTCAAAGGCAGTTTCAGCCGCGATGTCGGGCCCGGCATCGACGCCTATTCGGACCGCCAGGCGCTGGGCGTGGTGGCCGGGATCACGCCGTTCAACTTCCCGGCCATGGTTCCGTTGTGGATGTTTCCGGTGGCGTTGGCGTGCGGCAACAGCTTCATCCTCAAGCCTTCGGAGAAGGACCCGTCGACCGCCAACCAATTGCACGCCCTGGCCACCGAAGCGGGCTTTCCCGACGGCGTGTTCAATGTTGTCCATGGCGATCGTGAAGCCGTCGATGCCCTGTTGGCGCACGCCGATGTGCGCGCCATCAGTTTCGTCGGCTCGACCCCGGTGGCGCGGCACATTTACGCAGCCGCGACGGCGGGCAGCAAGCGTGTTCAGGCGCTGGGCGGCGCCAAGAATCATTTGCTGGTGATGCCCGATGCCGATATCGAGCTTGCCGCCGATGCCCTGGTCGGGGCGGGCTATGGCTCGGCGGGAGAGCGTTGCATGGCGGTTTCGGTGGCAGTGCCGGTGGGATCGGAGACCGCCGATGCGCTGGTCGCGGCGCTAAAACAGCGTGTTCAGGCCCTCAAGATCGGGCCGGCAACCGATCCGTCTGCGGATATGGGGCCGTTGATCACCGCCGCCCACCGTGACCGGGTCAGCGATTTGATCGCCAAGGGTGTCGCGGAAGGCGCCGAGCTGGTGGTCGATGGCCGCGGCATCACCTTGCAGGGCTTCGAGGGCGGGTATTTTCTCGGTGGCACCCTGTTCGACCGGGTGACGGCCGACATGACAATCTATCGTGAGGAGATTTTCGGCCCGGTCCTGTCGGTGGTGCGGGCGGATGATTTCGACCAGGCCATCGATCTGGTCAATGGCAATGAATACGGCAATGGAACGGCGATCTTCACCCGCGACGGCGAGGCGGCCCGGCACTTCGCCGAGCATATCGAGGCCGGCATGGTCGGCATCAACGTGGCGATCCCGGTGCCAGTGGCCTATCACAGCTTCGGCGGCTGGAAGAATTCCTTGTTCGGCGACCACGGCATTTACGGCCCGGAAGGCGTGCACTTCTACACCCGGCTCAAGACCGTCACTCAGCGCTGGCCGTCCGGCGGCCGCACCGGGCCCAATTTTAGTTTTCCCACCCTGGACCGCTAACCGGCGTCGTCGCCGGCCTCTTCCTCCAGGGGTTCGTCCCGGAGCACGATGGAGGCGTCGGCGGCAAAGCCGAGCTTGATTTCGGTGCCATGGGAGAGGTTCTCATCGCGGCCGAAATGGCACTGGATGGCGTCCCCATGACAATTGATTTCGGCCTCGACCGCCGAGCCCTGGAAGGTCGCCACCACCACCTTGCCGGTGATGGTGTTGTCGGCGTGGGCCCCGCCGCTGTTGATGTGGCGCATGTCTTCGGGACGGATCGAAAGCTGCACCGCATCCCCCTCCCGCAGGTCTTCATTGGGGTCGAGCCCCACCATGGACCCATGTTTGGTGTCGACCTTCACCTTGCCGGCGTCGCGGTCAATGGCCGTCACCGTGCCCGGGATGAGATTGGTGTTGCCGATGAAATGTGCCGTGAACAATTTCCGGGGGGAGCGGTAGATGTCCGTCGGGCGCCCCCGTTCGATGATCTTGCCGCCGCGCATGACGATGATCCAGTCGGAAATGGCGAGGGCCTCGGACTGGTCATGGGTGACGTAGATCGAGGTCAGCCCGACCTGTTGCTGTAGCCGTCTCAGCTCGGAGCGCATTTCGGCACGGAGCTTGGCATCGAGGTTGGACAGCGGCTCGTCGAACAGAAGCGCGCGAGGATTGCCGGCCAAGGCCCGGGCGATGGCGACGCGCTGCTGCTGGCCGCCGGACAGGCGTGGCGCCGGGCGGTCGCCGAAACCCGTCAGCTGGACCAGATCAAGCGCCTCCATGGTGCGTTTGCGGATTTCGGCGCGGGCGAGGCGCTTGCCTTCCAAAGCATAGGCGACGTTCTCATAGACCGACATATGGGGCCAGATGGCGTAGCTTTGGAACACCATGCCGAGATGGCGCAGATGGGGCGGAACGAATGTCTTGCCGACCACATCCACCATGGGCTGGTCGTCGATATCGATGCGCCCGCCATTGGGCCGTTCCAATCCGGCGACACAGCGCAAGGTGGTGGTCTTGCCGCAGCCCGATGGGCCGAGCAGGGTCACCATCTCGCCGGCATTTACCTTGAAGCTGATGCCATCGACGGCAGCGACGTGCTCGTTCTTGGTGACGAAGATCTTGGAAAGATTTTCAACGGTGATCATTATCCTGTCCCTGTCCTGGTCCCTGTCAGACCTGTTCCTGAATGCCGTAGCGTTTGGAAATGAAGTGGGAGATGGTGACCAGGATGATCATCACCGTGAACATCATGACCCCGAAGGCGCTGAGCGCCTGGAACGATCCGTTTTCCCACAAATCATAAATCACCACCGCTGCGGTCTTGTTGTCGGCCCGCGACAGCATCAAGGCAATGGTCAGTTCCCGGAAGGCGTGGACCATGACCCAGAACCAACCCGCCAACAGACCCGGCTTCAACAGCGGCAGGAAGATAAAGAAGAAATTCCTCCACCACGGCACCCCGGCGACCTGGGCCGCTTCTTCCAGTTCGACATGGATCTGTTGCATGGATGACGACACGAAGCGAAGGGCAAAGGGCATGAACTTGGTGAGATAGGCGAGCCCGATGATCCACAACGTGCCCAGGATCGGCAACGGCACCAGCAGGTAGAACCACAGAAACGCGGTGCCCAACACCACGCTGGGCAGCGCGATCGAGGAGAAACCGAGGAAATCGAGCACCTTGCGTCCCGGAATCCGGGTCTTGTGGACATAGTACGCGATGGCCGAGACCACCAGCATCACCACGGTGGCGGCGCCGAGGCCCAACAGCGTCGAGTTCCACAGGGGATCGAAGGCGTCCTCTTCGTTGAACAACGCGTCGTAGTTCTCCCACGTCATCATCTCCCAGGGTTCGATCATGGAGATTGATTCTTCCGGCAGGAACGACGCATAGAGCATGATCAGGAAGGGAAGTCCGGTGATCATGAAGACCAGCAGCAGTGACACGGCGCAGGTCACGTACTTCCAACGGCCGAGGTCGATGCGCCGCGGCTTGTAGTCCTTTCCCGTCACGGTCTGGTAGCGTTCGCCATGGCGCAGCAGACGGAAATAGAAGATCAGCAGGACAATGGAGATCACCAGAAGCGCCATGGAATAGGTGCTGGCAAGGCCCCAGTCGGTGGGCACCCGGGCGGTGTTGAAATAGACCTCGGTGGTGTAGACCCGCACGTCGGCGCGGCCCCCGATCAGCAGCGGCACCTCGAAGGTTTCCACTGTGGTGATGAAGAGCAGAAGAAGGGCGGCGGCGATCGCGGGCAGAATCAGCGGCAGCGAAATCCTTCTCAGCGTGCGGAGCGTCCCCGCCCCGGTCATGGTCGAAGCCTCCTCGAGCCTGGGGTCCATGGCCTGGAAGGCGGCCGAAATCAGCAGATAGGCGAGCGGGATCATCTCGATGCCATGGACCCAGACCATGCCCCAGAAGGTGTAGATATCGAACAATGCCTTGATGCCGAACAGCATTTCGGTGATGGCGTTGATCGCGCCGATATTGGGGCTGATCAACAGGATCCACGCCACCGTGATCAACACGCCTGGAATGATGATGCGCGCCAGCGTCATCATGCCGATGAACCGCGCGAACGGCGTGTTGGTACGGTCGACGACCCAGGCGAGGAACAGGCCCAACAAGAAGGCGGGGATGGTGGATGCAACGGAAAACCATAAGGTGTTGAGGGACGCTTCGGCGAAATCGCTTTCCGAGAACGCCCGGGCATAGTTGGCGAGGGAGAAGGCGAATTCCATGAAGGCGGGTTCGCCGGGCCTGGCGGTATGCAGGCTGGTCCAGATGATCATCACGAAGGGGACGATCACCTGGTAAATCAACAACAGGATCAACACGCCAAGGGCGATGGCGCGCCAGTCGCAAAGGGTATCGCGCCATTGCGCCATGCGGCCCGATTGCGTCATCGGGGGAAGTTCGCGGGGAGTGATCGCAGTCACGCTTTCAGGACCCGATCCTTGAAGACCTATGGAGACGGTTCATGTCACCCTGGGGTGGCGCCGGGCCGGAGGTCATGGTCTCACCCCCGGCCCCGGCATCTCGATTGCCGCTTCAATGTTGCGAAGCGATGGCTACTTTTTCTTTTTCCGCTTGCGGCTTTTGCGGCCGATATTGTCGCCCCAGTATTTGTGCATGCGGTTGACGATCTCGGGGCTCAGGAAATTATAGGTGATGAGCTTGGCGTCCTTGGGGAAATAGGCATGCTTTATGGCAAGCGTGCCACGCCAGGCCTTGCGAATTATCTTCTGGGAGGCCTTCGACAGCGTGTAGTCGGCCCACAGCGCCGCGGTATAGGGATGGGGTGCGTTCTTGTTGATGACGATGGCCCCGGCATAACCCAGCACCGGCGCCGAATAGACCGCCTTGAACGGAACCTTGGGGTTCTTCTTCGCCATTTTCGTGCCGCGATAGAAATAATTGCCGCCCTGGATCCAATGGTCGCCCCTGAGCATCAGCTTGAGCCGCGCGGTGTGGCCACGCTGGATGATCGGCTTGTTCCTGCCGATGCATTCGATCCATTTCTTGGCCTTCTGCTCGCCCATCATGGTGTAGAGACCGACCAGGAAACGGGTGGTCGGCGGATCGAACGAGAACTGGCCCTTGTATTTGGGATTGCAGAGATCGGACCACTGTTTCGGCGCGTCGGCTTCCTTCACCAGATTGGTGTTGTAGGACATGCCGTATTCGCTCCAGTAATAGGGCACCCAGCGGTTCTGGGGATCGATGAAGCCGTTGTAGCGGGCCATGACATTCTTGATCACCGGGGTCGGATAGTGCGCCACCCGGTTCTGGGTGATCAGAATCGTCGCGTCGGGAACCCCGATCGAGACCGTGTCGGTCAGGTGGCGGCCCGCGGTTTCCTCGGCCACCAGCCGCTCGGCCGCGTCCTGGGAGCCCATGTCCGAGTTCTTCACCGTGATGAAGGGATATTTCTTGGTGAAACCCTTGATGTGGTTGCGCCCGAGCTTGCGCCGGAGCGAATGGATCATCTCGATCTTGCCTTCCTTCTTGGCCCCGGCCACCAACCGCGCGTGGCGCTCCTTGGCCGGCAGCTTGGCAAGCTTGGCGTAGACCTTTTCGTTCGCCGAAAGCTCGGCCGCGCCGGCCGGGACAGCGGTCGCGCCAAGGAATGCAGCAATCGTGATGGCGCCCGTGGCGAAAGCTGGAATTCTCGTAATCATTTTAGGCCTCCCTGATTGATTTTCCGGTGCCGGAGCAACCCCGGACCGGCCCGCCGGCCAGCACCATTGCTGGCCCGATTGGCACAACTGTCGCGCCGATGGGGCTGGGGTGTCAAGGCCCGGTTTCGGGGTTGTTGCCCCACCCAGGCCCAAGGGGTACCCTGATCAAAAGCGCGTGTCCTAGCGCGCCAGCGGACAAGACCCCCCGCCATGGGGGCTGCAAGGGGGAAAGCCATGCGACGCACCATCCAATGGCCCGACGGCAAGATGATCTGCGCCACCTTCACCGTGGCGTTGGAGGCCTTCCACAAGGGCGGCCATTTCAAGAAAAGCTCGGATCTGGATGTCAATCTGGCGTCCATTTCCCACGCCAATTACGGCGGAAATGTCGGCATCTGGCGCATCATGGAAATCTGCGAGCGCAATGACGTGCGCGCCACCATCGACGTCAACGGCCTGGCCTGTGAGCGCTGGCCCGACGCGGTCAAGGCGCTCCATGACGGAGGCCATGAGATCGCGGGGCACGGCACCACCAACGATATCCATATTACCGACCTCAGCCCCGACGAGCAGCGCGTCGAGATCCGCGAATGCAACCGCATCATCAAGGAGGTCACCGGCGCCCAACCGGTGGGATGGGTCGGCCCCGGCGGGCTGCACACGCCGGAAACCATCGGCATTCTCGCCGACGAGGGCTACAGCTGGTGCGGCGACCAGTCCGACGACGACCTGCCCTATGTGGTCAAGGTCAATGGCAAGCCCATCACCATCATCCCCAAGCACTGGTACTTCAACGACATCCGCGCCTGGGGCGGCGGCGTGTCCACCGGCACTGTCGCCTATGAAGGTTTCAAGGACGCCTTCGATTTCGTCATCGAGGAAGCCAAGCGCGGCCGCCCGGGCCGCATCGACGCCCTGGTCCATGCCGAATTCGGCGGCCGGCCCTATCTTGCCTATGCCTGGGAGAAGATGATCCGCTACGTCAAGGATCACGACGACATGGTATGGTTCGCCCATCGCCGGGACATCGCCACCCATTGTCTGGCGACCAACACCGACCCGCCGGACTACCGGCCCATGGGCGATTACTGAGGAAAAGCCATGGCGATTGCATTGGTCACCGGCGGCGCCGGCGCCATCGGCAGGGCTTGCGCCCGGGCGCTGGTCGAAGACGGCTGGCGGGTGGTGCTGGCCGATCTCGATTTGCCGGAGGCGAAGGCGGTGGCGGCCGGTCTCGGCGGCGCGCCGGGGGCGCAAGCGGTGGAACTCGACGTCACCGACTTTGACGCGGTTCACGGCTGCGTCGATGGCATCGGCAATGGCCCCGATGAATTGAAGGGGCTGGTCTGCGCTGCCGGCGGCGGGCGCAATCTAGACCTGACCAAGGGCCCCTTCATCGAGACCCAGCCCGGCGAGTGGGACCGCAACATCGAGGTCCATCTCAATGGGGTCTACAACAGCTGCCACGCGGCACTGCCGGTGCTTTATCAGGGTGGCGGTGGCGTCATCGTCAATATTTCGTCCGGCGCCGGCATCCGTGGAGGGCCGCCCCATTTGCGCCAGCGCTTCGCCAGCGTGTATTCCGCCTGCAAGGGAGGCGTGATTGCGCTCACCCAATCCATCGCCCAGGAGGCCGGCCCCCACGGGGTGCGGGCCAATTGCGTCGCCCCGGGCCGCACCGAAACCCGCGACAAGACCATCGCCGAGATGGAGCGCATGCAGCGCGAAGAAGAAGCCATCAAGCCCGGCAGTGGGCGCGCCTCACCCTTGGGCCGGTTCGGCCGCGCCGCCGATATTGCTGACGCGGTGGCGTTTTTGATGTCGGAGCGCGCAAGCTACATCACCGGAAGCTGCCTGGACCTCACCGGCGGCATCCGGCTCCATTGAGGGAATGAGTCGGCCATGGCACGAGCACTGATCACCGGAGCCGCCAGTCTGATGGCGGAAGGCATCGCCAAGGCGTTGGCGTCCCGGGGTTGGGACTTCGTGCTCACCGATATCGACACCGCGGGTGCGGAGAAGGTCGCCGCCCTGCTTCCCGGCAACGTCACGGCGGAGGTGGCGGAAATGGACGTGACCGACCGGGATCAGGTCGCATCCGTGGTCGCCGACGCGACCCGGGACCATGGCCGCATCGACGCCCTGGTCAGCTGTGCCGGCGGTCTCCGCGGCCTTGGCATCGAGCGCAAGCCCCTGGCCGAGATTCCGCCCGAGGACTGGCGCCGCATCATCGACACCAATCTCCAGGGCATGATGAACAGCGTTTATGCCGTGTTGCCGGTGATGAAGGCGCAAGGTGGCGGCGCCATCGTCTCCATCGCCGCGAGCCGGGGGCTGCGCGGCGGGCCCGGGGCTTCGCACTATTCGGCGGCCAAGGCCGGGATCATCCTGTTCAGCCAGACCATGGTGCTGGAATGCGCCGATTATGGGGTCCGCATCAACACCATCGCGCCGGGCAACGCCGATGCCCGGTGGAAGACCGAGGCCCACGGCACGTCTGAACCGCCCCTGGGCAAGCCCACTTCAGAGCATGACATAGGCGGGGCGGTGGCCTGGCTGTTGTCCGAGGACGCGTCCCACGTCACCGGGGCGTGCATCGACGTCTCGGGGGGGACAACGCTCCATTGATGTTGCTAGACTAGAGTGCATATTCACGTGCCGAACAGCGGGAGGACATCATGACCATCGACACCGAAACCAGGGAAAACCCGTCCGTCAGCCGCTATCTCGATGGGCTCAAGGGCGACGAGCTCTTGGTCAAGCTCGATTGGGAGCAGTGGCTTGATATCGAAGGCCCTTACCCCAAGGTGGACTTCACCGTCGAGGAGGTGACGGCCCGGTTCTCGCGCAACGGCTATGACTGGGACATCCATGGCCGGCTCTACACCCCCGCCGTGGAAGTCGACAGCTCCATGGCCATCATCGTCAGCCATGGCGGCGCCGGTTCGGAACGCATCATGGACGAGACCCCCGATGGCCGCCCCGGGGTATCGCCGTCCCTCGCCGCCCAAGGCTTCAAGGTCCTGGCCATGACCTATCCCGGCCATTATCCCCCCGGCGGCACCTGGCAGGTTTCGGTCGAGGACCGCATGCCGGTCTATCTGCTCGACCAGGACTTGCCGTTGGAAGAAACCCTCGACCGCAATCTGAAATGCACCTTCAACGTGGATTGCCAGGGCTTCGCAGCCTTGATCGACGCCCATCTTCCCGGCCGTAAAATTCTCGGCTGGGGCCATTCCACCTCGGGCCCGATGATGGCCCACCTTCACCGTTTCGTCACCAAGGCCGACATCACCGGCCTCCTAGGCTTCGGCACCGGGGCGTGCGACGGCTGGCGGTTGGAATGGCGCGAAACCACCGGGTCTGAAAAGGTCAAGGTCTTCGACATTGACCAAATTTCCCGGCGCAGTCCCACGTCCTTCAAGGCCTCTGGCTACGTCGATCCGGAGGATCTCTGTCCCTGGGGCGGTGCCGAAGAGTACCTGGCCTGGGCCGGCAAGGTGCGGTCCCAGATGAAGACTTCGCTCTGCGACAACCAGCATCTCGCCAATGTGGAGAAGCTGGAAGAATACCCCCAGCGCACCGGGCTCCCCCGCGAGGAATATTTCGACCACCTGCAGGAGCCGGACCCGGAGTGGCTTAAATCCATCAACGTGCTTTTGGTGGTCGGCGAGAACGACAAGGGCCATTGGAAGGATGGCGAGAAGATCGAGGACAAGCGCGAGATCTTCATGGGGCGCAAATACCGCGCCGCCGGGGTCAAGAACTGCAACGTGGTGCTGATCCCGCGCTACGGCCATGTCGGCTATGCCGAGCTCCACAATGAGAAGATCGCCTATTTGTGGCTCTGGGCGTTCAAGAACGGCTATTTCCAAACTTGAACCGGCATCGCCCTGGTCGATCCCAAGGCGGTGGAGGACGAGACCGGCGTTCCCGTCCTCAACACCAAGGCCATCGGCGTCCGCTTCGCCGAGATGTGCGTCACC
>CBDUSV010000037.1:0-14837 GCA_965369885.1 uncultured bacterium | reverse complement strand
CCGCGGATTTCAAGGACTTGTCATTCCCAGGCCAGTCCCAGGCCATTCCCGGGCCGGTCCCGGGCTGGCGTCATCCCCGCCCCGGTCAAGGCCCCGGCGGCTCTCCGAAGCTGGGACCCTTTTCTGCCAACGTGTCCAAGGCCATCCCGTCCAGCGCCAAGGCCTCGCGCCGTAAATAGGCCACCATCGCCGCAAGGCAATCACTCTTATACATTATATTACCATAAACATTCCGTTTGAGGGCCCCCGAAAGGACATCGTCATCCCCTTCAAGGCCGGCCTCATAGGCGGAAATGCGGCCATAGAAAGACTGTGCCAGGGCCTTGACCCGTCGCCCGACGCCAAGATCGCCGGTGCCCATCTCACGCAGATTCCGGTCCATGTCCCGGAACATGGCGTCGAACACACATTGGGACAGGTCGGTGGTCTGCTCGCGATCGCGTTTCAAGCGGTGTAGAACCAGAAACGCATGCACGGCGATCATCTCGAACCGGCCCTGCGCCGTATCCGGCACCCCGCAATTGGTGAAAAACTCGGGCCGCCTTGCTTGGCGAACCACATCACCATAGAGCTTGGCGGCAACATCCTTCTCGGCCCGGCGCCGGGTTAGCTTCGCCACCAACCTTCGGGTCCAGGTGGCAATGGTTGACAGGCTTGGTTCCATGGTGCGATTTTCAGGATATTGAATTGGCAACCGGGAGATGTCCGCCGCCGGCAGCGCTGGGGGAGGACGGGTTTGTGACATGTTGTTCACTCAGTGGATTGTCCGTGATCATAGCATGTGTGGCCGTCGATCCGTCATCAGTGGACGTGGATTGCGGGCCGGCGTCCTGGCGCTGGTGGCCCTGGGGATGTTCATGGGGTGTTCCACGGCGATCACGACCCGCGGCAATGCCCCCGATCCCAAGAAGCTGAGCCAAATCAAAGTCGGTGAGCACAGCCGGAGCCAGGTGGCGCGGCTTCTTGGCACCCCATCCAACGCCGCCCTTTTCGATGACGCCACCTGGTATTACGTCAGCCGTAAAACCAAAACCGTCGCCTTCTATCAGCCCGAGGTGCTGGAAAGCCAAGTCATCGCCATCCACTTCGATAAATCCGGCAAGGTCAAGGAGATCCGGCGCTACACCAAAAAGGACGGGCGTGACATCAAACCGGTGGCGCGGACTACGCCGACGCCGGGCCGCGAGATGGGCTTGCTAGAGCAACTGCTCGGCAATATCGGCCGTTTCGAGGTCGAGGATCAAAGGAAGTAGACAAGCCCCCCTTGATCGGGTGAAGCCCGCCTAGGATCACCCCACTTAAGACTTTGCGACTTAAGACTTGGCGACCAGCGCCAACATCAGTATAGCCACGATATTGATGATCTTGATCATCGGGTTGATTGCCGGCCCCGCCGTATCCTTGTAGGGATCGCCCACGGTGTCTCCGGTCACCGCCGCCATGTGGGCGTCGGACCCCTTGCCGCCATGATGGCCGTCCTCGATATATTTCTTGGCGTTGTCCCAGGCGCCGCCGCCCGAGGTCATGGAAATGGCGAGGAACAGGCCGGTGACGATGGAGCCCAACAGCATGGCGCCGACCGCGGTAAAGGCCGCGGCGGTGCCGGCAATCAGGCGCATCAAGGTGAAAAGCACGATGGGGGCAAAAACCGGCAGCATGGCCGGCAGGATCATCTCCCGGATCGCCGACTTGGTCAGCAGATCGACGGCGCGGCCATATTCGGGCTTGCCGGTGCCATCCATGATGCCGGGGATTTCCTTGAACTGGCGGCGCACCTCGATCACCACGGCGGCGGCGGCGCGGCCCACCGCCTGCATGCCGAGGGCCGCGAACAAATACGGCAACAGGCCGCCGAAGATCAGTCCGACCACCACATAGGGGTCTTGCAGCCGGAATTCGACGGTGAGGTCGGGGAAATAGTGGTGCAAATCTTCGGTGTAGGCGGCGAACAGCACCAGGGCGGCAAGCCCGGCTGACCCGATGGCATAGCCCTTGGTCACCGCCTTGGTGGTGTTGCCCACCGCATCGAGGATATCGGTGGTCTTGCGCACATCCTCCGGCAGGTCCGCCATCTCGGCGATGCCGCCGGCATTGTCGGTCACCGGCCCGAAGGCATCGAGCGCCACCACCATGCCGGCCAGCGCCAGCATCGCCGTCGCCGCCACCGCAATGCCGAACAGGCCGGCTGAGAGATAGGCGAGCACGATGCCGGCACAGATCACCAGGGCGGGCAGCGCCGTCGACTCCATGGAGACCGCCAGACCCTGGATGACGTTGGTGCCGTGGCCGGTGGTCGAGGCTTGGGCGATGCGCTGCACCGGGCCATGTTCGGTGCCGGTGTAGTATTCGGTGATCCACACGATCAACCCGGTAACGCCAAGGCCGACCAGGGCGGCATAAAACAGATGGCGGCCCAGGAAGACGGTGCCGCCGACCTTGAATTCACTGGCGAAGCCGAGCCACAGCTCGCACATCAGGCCGATCCCCACCGCCGAGAACAGCCCGGTTGCGATCAATCCCTTGTAAAGCGCGCCCATGACGCTGTTGGAAGCGCCCAGGCGGACGAAATAGGTGCCGCCCACCGAGCCGATGATGCACACCGCGCCGATCAGCAACGGAAACACCATCATGGTTTCCTGGGTGGCGCCGGTGAAGAAGATCGCCGCCAGCAGCATGGTGGCGACGAGGGTCACCGCGTAGGTCTCGAACAGATCGGCGGCCATGCCGGCGCAGTCGCCCACATTGTCGCCAACATTGTCGGCGATGACCGCGGCGTTGCGCGGATCGTCCTCGGGGATGCCGGCCTCGATCTTGCCCACCAGGTCGGCGCCGACATCGGCGCCCTTGGTGAAGATGCCGCCGCCGAGACGGGCGAAGATCGAAATCAGCGAGGCGCCGAAACTCAACGCCACCAAGGCTTCGAGAATGCCGCGCACTTCGAGGCCGACGAAGCGCAACAAGATGATGTAGTAGACCCCGACTCCCAACAGCCCGAGCCCGACCACCAACATGCCGGTGATCGCGCCGGAGTTGAAGGCAATCTTGAGCGCCGGCGCCAGCCCGCTGCGGGCCGCCTCGGCGGTGCGCACATTGGCGCGGACCGAGATGTACATGCCGATATATCCGGCCGCCCCCGACAACACCGCGCCGATGAAATAGCCGATCGCCACATGCAGGCCCAAACGCCACCACAACAGCACCCCGACGATGAGCCCGACAACGGCAATGGTGGCGTATTGGCGGTTGAGATAGGCGCGGGCGCCTTCCTGGATGGCGGTGGCGATCTCGCGCATATGGTCGGTTCCAGCGGGTGCTTTGAGGACGGAACGGCTGGCGAACGCCCCGTAAAGAATGGCCAGAAGCCCGCACGCAATCACCAAACCATAAGCGCTCGTCATTGATCTAAATCCCCTTGATGAATAGGCTGAAAAGAACCGGAAGAAACCTAAAAGCGGCCCCGAAGGCGCGCCGAAAATCGCGCGGACCATGCCAGAACTGGGTCAAGAACGCAACATTTGCGCTCTCCCGGCGGGTGCTATCGGTTGGGGCCCGCGCGGCACATCACCAAAGCGTTCAGCCGCCCTGAAGCCCCTTCCAGGTGACCACGAACATGGAGATGCTGATCACCGCGAACAGCACGCCGATGGAGCGCTCCATATCGCGCTGGGAGACCTTACCCTGCAGGCGTGGGCCGATCTGGCCACCGATGATGACGCCGGGAATGGTGTAAGCGACCAGGTTCCAGGGCACGGCATCGACGCCGCCTTCGGCGACAATCGCCGATATCTGGGTGAAGGACGCCGCCGCCACGGTGACGATGACGATGAGGACCGAGGTCGCGGCGGCGACCGGGATCGGCACCCGGTTGCGCTTGGACAGTTGCGGCATCACCACTTCGCCGATCCCCACCGAAAGCATGCCGGTGAGAAAGGCGCCAAGCCCGGTCGCGACCGCGCCCTTGCCCTGACGCGGCGCCCTGAACCTGTAAACCGTGCCATCCCGGGCGGTGATGGTCCTGATCGGGCGCTGATTTCCCGCCGCCCCCGGCGCGGCCTCGAGATCGGCGATGGGATCATCGACCGGATGATGGTGGCGGAACATGACATAGGCCAGGATGATCATGAGAACCGCATAGGCGCCCTTGAGAAAATTGGGATCGGCATATTGCGCCAGCAGGGCGCCGGTGATGGCGATGGGAACCCCGACCGCGATGAAGGGAACGGCGCTGGCGAAATCGACCAGCCGCTTGCGGAAATATCCGACGAACCCCGACGAGAAGCCGAAGGTTTCCGTCAACAGGGCGACACCGATGGCGGCGACCGGGCTGGCCAAGGGGTATTCCGGCCCGAGCAAGGGGAAAATCACCAGGAAGATCGGCGTGAACAGCGCCGCGCCGCCGATGCCGCTTAGCATGGCGGTGGTGGCCACCA
Organism: uncultured bacterium; assembly: GCA_965369885.1. Lineage (GTDB taxonomy): Bacteria > Pseudomonadota > Alphaproteobacteria > SMXQ01 > SMXQ01 > JAZFWG01. Next base: position 10,407 of record CBDUSV010000037.1, on the reverse strand, counting down.
GCATCGAAACCGGCAGCATGAACCAGTAGAGAATCCAATCCATTGTGAGTTCTATTGTCGGGGGTTAGAACGGAACTCGCGGTTTATCCGGGGCACAAGCTATACCAGCCGGGCCCGGGTTTCAAACCCCTAAGCCCGCAGCGGGGCGGGGCGGCGAAACCGCAACCATAGGATCGCCACCAAGGCCACCACCACCAGGGGAAGGATGCCATAATTCACCGCCTGCCATCCGAAGTTGTTATGAACGGCGCCCGACAGCAGCGCCGTCACGGCGACGGTGCCGAACACCAGGAAATCGTTGAGCCCCTGGACCTTGCCCTTTTCCCCGGGGCTGTGCACCGAGGTCACCAGGGAGGTGGCGCCGACGAAGAGGAAGTTCCACCCCACGCCGAGCAGCGCCAGGCCGGTCACGAAATCCACCACCTCGGTGCCGCCAACATTGACCCCCGCCGCCGCCAGCACCAGAAGCCCCCCCACCGCCATGACATTGAGGACGCCGAAGCGGTTGATCAGATGGCCGGTGAAGAAGGACGGCGCATACATGGCGAAAACATGCCATTGAATGACGAACGCGGTGTCGGAGAAAGGATATTGGTGGGCCGTCATCGCCAGGGGCGTCGCGGTCATCACCAGGTTCATGGCGCCATAGCCGGCCATGGCGGCGATCACCGCGACGACGAATTCAGGCTGGCGGGAAATCACCTTCAGGGGACGGGCCGCGACCTGCCCGGCGGCGTGCTGCGACTTGGGGATGTCGATGAACAACAACAAACAGATGGTCACGATGTGAAGCAGCACGATGGCGCCGTAACAGCCGGCGAAGGTCGCGGCATCGAATAAATCCTTGGTATATTTCGCCAGATTGGGCCCGGTGAAGGCGGCGACCACACCACCGGCGAGAACCAGGGAAATCGCCACATTGCGGAATTGCGGCGCCGCGACCTCGGCGGCGGCGAAGCGGTAGAACATGGCAAAGCCCATCAAGACGCCGAGCAGAACCGCGCCGGCACATAACAACACAAAGCTGCCCGCGAACAGGGCGTAGGCGCTGAGCGCGCCGCCGCAGATGCCGCTCATGGCCCCGGTGATGAAACCGGGGCGGCGGCCAAAACGCTGCATCAAATGTGACGCCGGGATCGTCGTCGCCATGGTGGCGACGAATTGCAGGGCCATGGGCAGGGTCGCCAGGGTCTTGACCTCGGCAAGCATGTCGCCGGCCAACGCCGTGACCGTGAGGACGGCCGACGTGCCGGTCAAATAGAGGGCCTGGCACAGGGCAAGAAGAAAGACATTTTTTCCGGCGTGGATATTCATGGCGCGCAAGATAGGCCAACCGGCGGGAAAGACAAGCAAGGCAATCCCTGCCGGTCAGAATCCGCACTCATTCAGGATCGCGGTCAGTTGAATTGCCGGTCGTTGGCGTATTTAATCAAGACGTTGCGGACGATGTCGGAATTGAGGACGCGCTTGGCGACCCGCATCAGGCGCACCTTGAGCACCCGGTAATCGAAGGTGCGGCCATCCCGGCGGCGATATGCCAACACGGCACTGAGATCGCGCCGGAAAGCGCTGTGCAAATAGTGCCGTGCCTTGATGATTTTCATCTTATTATCTTCGCTGGTGGTCTCCAGGGTCACCATCAGGCTGACATGATTGCGCACACGATTGTTCCGGATCACCGAGATCAGGAACGGCCTGAGGGTGAAATAGGCCGGCTCGTAGCCGACCAACAGGCCACCGAAGCTTGGTGATTTCATGTTGCCGTGTTTTTCAGCCAGCGCCGGTTGCAGTCCCAAGCCGGTGGTCAACGCCATCAAGAAAATCACCATCAAAATCCGTTTCATCGCCCAGCCTCACGCGTAAAGATATCCACCGCCATTGTCGGTCGGCGGCGTAAAATTTACGTAAAGCAGGCTAAGCAACTCAAATAAAGGGGAAATTTAGCGCTCAAAAATGGCGGTAGCCGGGACCATCGAACACCAGAGCCAATTCGTCGCTATCGCTCACCACCACACCGGTGCCGGGGCCAACCTGGCCGATATTGCTGAGCCGCAGATCCAACTCCCGGCCAAGCGCGTCAATGGCGCCGGCCATCTCCGGTGGCGCGGTGAAGGCAAGCTCATAATCATCGCCGCCGCTGAGCAACCGGGCGAGCATGGCGCCATCATTGGCGGTGGCGTCCCGCGCCGCGTCCGACAGCGGCACCGCCGCCGCCGCGATCGTCACGCCGACGCCGGAGGTCCTGCAGACATGTCCGAGATCGGCAATCATCCAGTCGGACACATCTATCACGGCATGGGCCACCCCGGCCAGCCTTCGCCCCAGGGCCAAACGCGGCCGCGGCAACCGGTAGCGTTCAATGACCTGGTCGCGGTGCGGCGCGGCGATCTCCACATCACCCTTAAGGGCCATGAGGCCAAGGGCGCCGTCACCGATGGTGCCGGAGACATAAACCCCGTCGCCGGCCTTGGCGCCTGAACGCAACAACGCAGCGCCGGCGGGCACCTGGCCAAGGGCGGTAAGGGCAAGCGACAGGGGGCCGCCGGTGGCCACGGTGTCGCCGCCGGCAAGGGCGATGCCGAATGTTTGGGAATCCGCCGCCAGCCCTTCGGCGAAAGCCCCGAGCCAGGCCTCATCGGTATCCTTGGGCAAGGCCAGCGCCAGGAGATAGGCCCGGGGTTCCGCACCCATGGCGGCAAGGTCGGACAGATTGACCCGCAACAGCTTCCGAGCGATCAGATCGGGAGGGTCGTCGGCGAAGAAATGAACATCGGCTATCAGGGCATCGGCCGTCGCCACCAGTTGATGACCGGGATCGAGATCGATCAGCGCCGCGTCATCGGCCAGCGCCAGGGCGCCGGGGAAATCCCTGGCGATCGGGGCGAAGTGCCGCTCGATCAGTCCGAACTCATCGCCGATCGGGGTGCGCGCCACTACCCGGCCTTGCCTTGCGCCCCGATCTCATCGGCACGGAACCGATGGGCCGAGCGGTCAAGGATGCCGTTGATCAGTCCGGGCTCGGGGCCGGAATAGAACGCATGGGCGACATCGACATATTCGGTGATGATCACACGGGGCGGAATGTCGGGCCGCGCCGTCATCTCATAAAGCCCGGCCTCGAGGATGAGGCGGAGCAGAATCTCGAGCCGGCCGACTTCCCAATCGGGGTTAAGCATCTCGGCGATGATGCCGTCGAGCTCGGAACGCCTGGCATCGACGCCGGCGACCAGCTCCTCGAGGAAATCGGCATCGGGCTCGACCAGCGCATCGGTGTCCAAGCCATCGCCCCGGCGGCCCTGGCCTTCGAGGCAGGTGATTTGGTCGACCGCGAGGGACGCCGAGGCCGGGCTGAGTTCGATCTGATAAAGCGCCTGGACCGCCGCGAGCCGGGCCGCCGAACGCTGGCGCAAGGCCAAGGGTGGGTTGGAAACCGCTTTGGAAACCGACGCCATCATCGCGGGTAAAGCTGGAAGTGGGTTTTGAGGTCAATCATGTCCAGACACGCCTGGGCCGCGACGCCGCCCTTGTTGACTTGGTCGATTGCGGCCCGGGCCACCGCCTGTTCATGGGTCTCCACCGTGAGGATGCCATAGCCCAAGGCCAGACTGTAGGTGCAGGCAAGGTCCTGGAGGGCACGGGCGCTTTCGCCACAGATATGATCATAATGGCTGGTTTCGCCCCGTATGACGCAGCCCAGCGCCACATAGCCGTCGAACCGGCGCCTGTCCGAGAACAGATCGAAGGAGCGCACCGCGAACCGGATCGCGGCGGGAATCTCGAAGGCGCCGGGCACGCTGTGACGCTCATAGCTGACGCCGGCCGCATCCAGTACCTGGGTCGCGCCGCGGACCAGTTCATCGGCAATGTCGTCGTAGAATCGTGCCTCGACGATCATGACATGGGGAGCTTCAGCCATCTCACCTTGACCCTTCATGGGTTGAAATCTTCATAGCCGGACCATACCCCGGATTGGCGGTGTGGGCAAAACCCGGCTTAGCCTACCCGCCTCGGGCCGCACTTAGGCCAGACCCTGCGCGCGGGCGACATAGCGCGCGATCAGGTCGATCTCCAGATTGACCGCATCATTGGCCTTCATCGCGCCGAAAGTGGTGTGGCGCAGGCTGTGGGGAATGAGGTTGACCGAGAACCGCTCATCCACGACGCCATTGACGGTGAGCGACACGCCATCAAGCACCACCGATCCCTTGACGGCGATGAAGGGCATCAAGTCCTTGGGGGCCTCGAAGACGAAATCGACGCTGCCCGCGCCCTCACCCGCCCCCTCACCCGAAATATCTCCGCCGCCGGCCACCGGCGTCGCGCTGACGATGGTGGCGACGGCATCGATATGGCCGGTGACAAGGCCGCCGCCGAGCTCATCGCCGACTTTCAGCGCGCGCTCCAGGTTCACGGCTGTGCCGTCCCGCCACGCCCCCAGCGTCGTCCGCGACATGGTCTCGGTGGACGCCTCGACCGCGAACCAGCCTTGCCCCGCGTCCCGGCCCTTGTCGATCACCGTCAGGCACGGACCCGAACATGCGATGGAGGCGCCGAGTGCGATGCCGTCCGGATCATAGGCGGTCGCGATCTCGAAACGGGTGTCGGTGCCGGGCGCAACGGCGCGAATTTGGCCAATATCAGTGATGATGCCTGTGAACATTGTGCCAGCCTAATCGCGGATTGCGTAGGTTTCCACCAAGTCGTCACCGGCCTCGGCGACCGAGACCCGCTCGAAAGCGGCCATGTCCGCCAGATGGTCGACGCCGAATGGCGCCGCCACGGCAAGGCCGTCGCCGCCGATGACCGACGGTGAGCGGAACCACACCAGACGGTGGGCCAGGCCGTCGCGCAACAAAGAGGCCGAGATGTGGCTGCCGCCCTCGGCCAGGACCCGGGTGATGCCGCGTTCCGCCAAGGCGCCAAGGGCCTGGCCCAGATCGGGATTGCCGGCGCTGTCGGCCTCAACCTCGATGAGCTCGACGCCGCAATCCCGGAAGGCCTGGCCACGCTTGCCGCCATTGGCCAGGGTGATGATCCAACTAGGCGTCCGGCGCGCCGTCGCCACCAGCCCCGAGGTCAGCGGCAGGCGCAGCCTGCTGTCGATGACAACCCGCACCGAGGGGCGTTTCTCGAGCCCGGGGATGCGGCAGGTGAGCTGGGGATCATCGGCCATGGCGGTGCCGACGCCGACCAGGACGGCGTCATGACTGGCGCGCAGCGCATGGACCCAATTGCGCGCCACATCGCCGGTGATCCACTGGCTTTCGCCGCGGTGGGTGGCGATGCGGCCATCCAGGGTGGTCGCCACCTTGAGGGTGACCATGGGCCGGCCCACCGTCACCCGGCGAACGAAGCCGTCATTGACCACCGCCGCCTCACTGGCGCCGACGCCGACCGCGACCTCGATCCCCGCCGCCTCCAGCATGGCGATGCCCTTGCCGCACACCCGTTGGTCCGGATCCACCATGGCAATGACGCAGCGCTTGATGCCGGCCTCGGCCAGGCGTTCGGCGCAGGGCGGGGTTTCGCCCCAGTGGCTACAGGGCTCGAGGCTGACATAGGCGGTGGCGCCCTGAGCCAGGGCTCCGGCGCGGCCAAGGGCCTCGGTTTCGCCGTGGGGCCGGCCGCCCGGCTGGGTCCAGCCCCGGCCGACCACGTGGCCCTGGCCATCCACCAGCACGCAGCCGACGGCGGGGTTCGGCCACACATTGCCGAGACCGCGCCGGGCCAGGCCCAGGGCCATGGTCATGAAGCGGTGGTCGGCGGCGTCAGTCGCCGTCGCCACTCAACTTGCCCACGAAATCCTCGAAATCCTTGGCTTCGCGGAAATTGCGGTAGACCGAGGCGAACCGTACATATGCCACCTGGTCGAGCCCGGCAAGGCGGTCCATGACCAGCGACCCGATATAGGAGGTCGGAATTTCGGTTTCGCCGCTGCTTTCGAGATTGCGTTGGATGCCGTTGACGATCTGCTCGACCTGGTCTGCGTCGATGGGGCGCTTGCTGACGGCGATGCGGATCGACCGGGAGAGCTTGTCGCGGTCGAACTGCGCCCGCTGGCCATTTTTCTTGATGACCATGAGATCGCGCAGGTGGACCCGCTCGAACGTGGTCCAGCGCGAGCCGCAGGCGGGACAAGCGCGGCGACGGCGGATCGCGGCGGCATCCTCGGTGGGACGGGAATCCTTGACCTGGGTGTCATCGTGACTACAGAAGGGACAGCGCATTTTGGGTTTCTCCCTACCGTGCCGTCATGCGAGATCGGGGTAAATGGGAAAGCGCCGGCAGAGCGCAATAGCCTTTTCCTTGGCCTCCTGCTCGACCGCGCCATTGTCTTCAGCGTTGGCGGCAAGACCATCGAGGACATCGCCGATGAGTTCGCCGACCAGGCGCCATTCCTCAGGCCCGAATCCCCGGGCGGTGCCGGTGGGCGTGCCGAGGCGGATGCCCGAGGTCACAAAGGGCTTCTCCGGATCGAAGGGAATCGCATTCTTGTTGCAGGTGATGGCGGCGTTCTCGAGGCTGCGCTCGGCGACCTTGCCGGTGAGCCCCTTGGGCCTGAGATCGACCAGCATGAGATGGGTGTCGGTGCCGCCGGAGACGATATCGAGCCCGCGGTCCGCCAGCACCGAGGCCAGAAGCCGCGCATGTTCCGCCACGGCGGCGGCATATTGCTTGAATTCGGGCCTGAGCGCCTCGCCCAGGGCCACCGCCTTGGCGGCGATCTGATGCATCAACGGCCCGCCCTGCAGGCCAGGGAACACCGCGGAATTGATCTTCTTGCCGATGTCTAAATCCCGGCTGAGGATCATGCCGCCGCGCGGACCGCGCAGGGTCTTGTGGGTGGTGGTGGTGACCACGTCGGCGATGGGCAGCGGGCTGGGATGCACGCCACCGGCGACCAGGCCGGCGAAGTGCGCCATATCAACCATGAGATAGGCCCCGACGCTGTCGGCGATCTGACGGAAGCGGGCGAAATCGATGGTCCGGGGATAGGCCGACCCGCCGGCCATGATCAGCTTGGGCTTGTGCTCCCGCGCCAAGGCCTCGACCTCATCGAAATCGATCAGCGCGTCTTCGCGGCGCACCCCGTATTGCACCGCTTCGAACCACTTGCCCGACATGTTGGGCCGCGCGCCATGGGTCAGGTGGCCGCCGGCGGCGAGCGACATGCCGAGTAAAACATCGCCGGGCTGCATCAGCGCCAGCATCACGCCCTGATTGGCCTGAGAGCCGGAATGGGGCTGGACGTTGGCGAATTCACAGCCGAACAGTTCCTTAGCCCGGTCGATGGCCAATCTCTCGGCCACGTCGACATGCTCGCAACCGCCGTAATAGCGCCGTCCCGGATAGCCTTCGGCGTATTTGTTGGTCATCACCGAGCCCTGGGCCTCGAGCACCGCCGCGGACACGATGTTCTCCGAGGCGATCAGCTCGATCTGCTCCTGCTGGCGGCGCACCTCGTTGATCATCGCCGCGTGGATCTCCGGGTCGCGGACCGCCAGATCCTCGCCGAAAAAGCGGTCCAGGGGCGAAAGATTGGAAGCGGAAGACGTCAACGTCATGAACTCAAAACCTTTTTTTGAAACAATATTTCAACAACTCAGGACTGAACCGAAAGCTTGGTCACCCGGCGGGCATGGCGGCCACCCTCGGCCTCGGTGGTGAGAAACACGTCGAGGCATGTCTTCGCCACCTCCGGATCCGTCAATCTTCCCCCCATCACCAGCACATTGGCATCATTGTGTTGGCGTGCCAGACGCGCCGTTTCCTTGTCATAACATAGTGCCGCGCGCAACTGGGGATGCCTGTTGGCGGCGATACTCATGCCGATGCCACTGCCGCAGATCAGGATGCCGCGCCCGGCTTTGTGCTCCTTGACCGCGGCCGCCAGGGCATTGGCGAAATCGGGGTAGTCGACCGATTCGGGCCCGGAAGTCCCCAAATCGAGCACCGCCAAGCCACGTCTCTCAAGTTCCGCAACCAGAACTTCCTTCAACTCATAGCCGCCATGGTCCGCGGCTATGGCAATGGTCTCAGATGACATGACGGTTGCTCGAACGGACTTCGCCAAAACCAGGCCACGAATACCATATATCGAATTTATGTACCAGCCTGCCACAAGCTGTCGCAAAACTTTGCCGCGGAGCGTTTGCGCCCTGCCGCGGGCAGCAAACGCTATAGACGAAGTCAAATACTCGCTGTCTTAAGGAAGACCCCGGAAATCTTGATATTATACGCCAAGGCAGAAATTAACCTTTTGATTAACGGCGTCGAGCCATCGGGAAGACCGGCACCCGGTTTAGCAATATGTCATCAATTCAATATCTTGGCGTGAAACAGATAGCGCCGCCGAGTACATTAACCAAAATTCTTGACAGAAAAATTTACTATGAACATTCCTAGTTAAAGGATTTAATATACTTAAAATACGAATCTTATTTGACATATCATACGTATACATGCAATTATACTTGAGAATTTGAAGTTAGAATAATCCAGGGGAAACGCAATGAGAGAAGAAAACTCAGAAATCGCTTCGCAGGGCGATGTCTTACGCATGGCGACCGAAGTCGTCGCAAGTTATGTCCGGCACAATGAGCTGCCGGCCAGCCAGATTCCCGAAATCATCAATTCGGTTCACAATTCGCTCAGCACCTTGAACGCCAACGGCTCACGGCAAAAGACCCAGCAGAAGCCCGCGGTTCCGGTTCGCAAGTCGGTGACGCCGGATTACATCATCTGTCTCGAGGACGGCAAGAAGCTCAAAATGCTGAAACGGCATTTGCGCTCCGCCTACAGCCTGACCCCGGAGGAATACCGGGCGAAGTGGGATCTCGGGCCGGACTACCCCATGGTGGCGCCCAACTACGCGGCGCAGCGTTCGGTCTTCGCCAAGCAGATTGGCCTCGGCCGCAAGAGGATGCCGGCTTAAGGCGGCATCCGCTATAACCAATTGTCGAAAACGCCGCGCCCAACCGACGCGGCGTTGTCGTTTTTGACGGCTTAAAGGCTTCTCAACGCCTTTGGTTTTGCTGTTTATTTTGCTTGGCGAGCACGTATCTCAGCTTCTGGATCGCGGTATCCATCATTTCCTGTTCAGAGCACGTGACCGGCGCCATGATCGAGACTTCCACATAGCTGTCGGTGTCGACGGCCGAAACCTTGACCGCATTGCCGACGCGCCTGAATTCAACGATCACGTCGCCGACTTGTTCGCGGCTCTTCATTGGCCGGATATCCATTTGAGATCATAGAGCGGCAAGTCCCGCACCATATAGCCGAACAGAATCCAGTCCGCCTTGGCGCCGCGCAATACGGTGAGCGTGGCGGGCTGTTGAGCCTTTTCCGCCTTAATCAGATGATCCATCAGCGGGCGCAATTCGCGGTAAGGCGTGCCGTCGATATCGGTGACCACGTCACCGGCGCGGAAATTCAGGACATCGGCGGCCGATCCGGGCTCCACCGAGTGGATGACCAGGCCGTTGTCGGCGCCGAGCACGGCGGCGTCGCGGAAGATCCGCGGCCCGATCAGCATTCCCGACACCATGACGCCGGCCCGCTTGGTGATCAGCGCCAGGGCTTCGAGCCTTCCGGTGACCATGCGCTCCTTGCCCCGCCTGCTCACCTTGATGGCGATGCGGTCGAGACCACCGCGCAGTGCGTGGACCAGTTGCGCTTCATTGACGATATGGTTCTTGCGCCCGCCGACGCCGAGAATCTCGTCCCCCGGCTCAAGATCAAGAAGGCCCTTGGGCCAATAGATGCGGGCAACCACCAGGGCCTTGCGGTCCAGGGGCGGTTCGCGGAACACCACCGCGAGGCGCGGCGGCGACGGATCCTTGGCATCTTGAAGGATGCGCAGGACGCGGCAGGCATAGACCATGGGCACCGCGAAGTTGGTGTTCTGGTCGCGTTCCTCCGCCGTGGTTTCGGTGTTGATGCCGACGACGCGGCCGGTCTTGAGGCTGATCAAGGGCCCGCCGGAATTGCCCGGATTGATGGCGGCGTCCATCTGCAACGCGCCCTCGTCGGTGGTGCCCGAGACGATCCCCCTGGTGCCGGTGAAATCCAGTCCCCAGGGATGGCCGAACGCCCCCACCGGATGGCCAACCGACGGAATGTCGTCGCAATTGAGCGGCGCCGCCGTCAATTTCTTTTGCGCCGGCTTGGCGAGGCGCAATATGGCGAGATCAAGATAGGGGTCGACATAGACCTTGCGGGCCTCCACGAAGGGCTTTTCCTTGAAGGCGACCTTTATCTCCGACGGCGAGCGGCCCACCACATGGGCATTGGTCATGATCCAGCCACGCTTGCTGTCGATGACGAATCCGGCGCCCGAACTGCTCGAGCGCTCATCCTCGATGAAGGCGGTCTCGATCCGGGCGCGGATCTTCACGGTGTAGA
>CBDUSV010000036.1:0-15225 GCA_965369885.1 uncultured bacterium | reverse complement strand
CGCCGGTCCATGTCGGACGTGATGGCCGCACCAGTTCCGCCGAATTGGAGGACGCGGTGGTGGCGGGCCTCAAGGCCGGCGGTGCGGACGTGGTCCGCATCGGCATGGGGGCGACCCCGATGCTCTATTACGCGGTGTTTTCGCGCCCGTCGGCGGGCGGCGTCATGGTCACCGGGTCCCATAACCCGCCGCGATATAACGGCTTCAAGCTGGTGGCGGGCAACAAGCCCTTCTTCGGCGACGACATCACCCGTCTCGGCGCCCTGGCCGCGGCCGGGGATTTCGCCACCGGCGCCGGCTCTGATGTGGATGTGGACCTGTTCGAGGACTATGTGTCGCGGCTGGCGGAGGATTTTTCTGGTGATGGGGGCCGGGATCTGACCATAGCCTGGGATGCGGGCAACGGATCCGCCGGGCCCGCCATGGCGGCTTTGTGCCAACGGCTTTCCGGCCGCCATATTCTTCTCAATGAAAATGTCGATGGCAGCTTTCCCGCCCATCATCCCGACCCCACGGTTGTCGAAAACCTGGTCCAACTCCAGAACACGGTCAGGGCCGAAAGCTGCGATCTCGGCATCGCCTTCGATGGTGACGGCGACCGCATCGGCGTCGTTGACGGCTTAGGGCGTATCCTCTGGGGCGACCAGTTGATGGCGCTCTGGGCCCGTGATGTTCTGAAGGCGGATCCCGGCGCCACCATCATCGCCGACGTCAAGGCGAGCCAGGTGCTGTTCGACGAGATCGCCCGGCTCGGCGGCAAGCCTTTGATGTGGCGCACCGGCCATTCCCTGATCAAGGCCAAGATGGCCGAGACCGGCGCGCCGCTGGCCGGCGAAATGAGCGGTCATATCTTCTTCGCCGACCGCTATTACGGTTACGACGATGCCCTGTACGCGGCGGTGCGGTTGCTGAATGTTATTGCCGGGTCGGGCTTGAGCCTGGCCCAGCTTCGCGACCAATTGCCCGAGGTGGTGAACACACCGGAACTCCGCTTTCCCTGCGATGATGCGCGCAAGTTCGTCGTCGTCGATGAGGTCAAGGCGCGGTTGCTGGCGGCTGGCGCCGAGATCAATGATTGTGACGGGGTCAGGGTCACCACCGCCGATGGCTGGTGGCTGCTCAGGGCGTCAAACACCCAAGACGTTCTGGTCGCCCGATGCGAGGCGAAAAGCACAGAGGGCCTGAAACGGCTGCAAGACGAGCTGGTGGGGCAATTGGACGCCAGCGGAGTGGCGCCGCCGCAATTCTAGATGTTGGCCATTCAAACCGGTTCAGCGCCGTTTCTTGCGGCGCGATTTCTTCTTGGAGCGGGATTTGGCGACAACGATGCTTCCGTCGGGACGGACCGGGTTGCAGGTGATGTGCTTGCGGCGCAGATACTTGCAGGCGCGCCGCGCCCGGCTTTTGCTGAGACCGATAACGCGGGCGCGGTATAGGGTGGCGCCGTTTTTCTTAACCGGCAGGATGGTGACCCGGCCCCGGCGCAGCAGGCGGGGGGCCTTGAGCGCGGCGCGGGTGATCGCCAGGTGCGCCGGGGCAAAGCGCGGATAAGCGCCGACCTCGATGGCCCAGGCCCGCCAGCGCCGGCGCTTCACCGGCGCCATGCTCGCCATGACGTTGAAATAGGTCTTTTCATCGACTATGGGCTTGCGCGGCGGCACCATGACCACGCCGTTGGTGTGGTTCTTGCGGCGGCGCCGCTTGACGGGTTTCCTCGGTAGGGCAGGGACGGCGGCCACCGTGTCGCCGCCATCAAGGCGGGCGAAGGCGCGTTCCAACAGGCTTATGACGTGGCGGTCGCGCGACCTCGGCGATCGTCCCCCCATGACGACACTGATGAGGCGCCGCCCGTCCCGTTCGACCGAGGCGGCAAGATTGAAGCCCGAGGCGCGGATATAACCGGTCTTGATGCCGTCGATGCCTTTATACCGCCCAAGCAGCTTGTTGTGGTTCTTGTGGGTGAGGCCCTTGTAGGTGAATTTGCGGGTGGAAAAATAGTGGTAATACTGGGGGTAATCCAAATAGAGCGCGCGGGAGAGTATGGCCATGTCGCGGGCGGTGGTGAGCTGGCGCCGGTTGGGCAGGCCCGAGGCATTGCGGAAGGTGGTGTTGTCCATGCCGATTTCACGCGCCTTAACCGTCATCATGCGGGAGAAACGGCGCTCGGACCCGCCAAGGGCTTCGGCCATCACCGTGGCGGCATCGTTGGCCGATTTGGTCACCAGGGAGAGAATGATATCTTGGACCTTGATCTTCTCGCCGCGCCGCAGCCCGAGTTTTGTAGCTGACCGCCCGGCCGCGGTGCGCGACACCGCCAACTGCTGGCCGAGATTGATGCGGCCGTCACTCAGGGCCTCGAAGGTCATATAGAGGGTCATCATCTTGGTCAGTGACGCCGGATAATTGCGGGTGTCGGCGTTGACCTGGTGCAGGACCTGGCCGGTCCTGGCATCGATGACGATGGAGGCGTATTTGGCGAAGGCCTGGACCGGGGCCAGGGTGAGTCCCAGGCACAACACCCCGGCGAACGCGGCTGCGGCAAAACCGCCGGCCCGGAAAGGGTGGTAAGGCTTGTGTTTTTGTCGTTGAGGTTGGGACAATCGCGCTACCAAATGGGAGTATGCCTTTGCCGGTTCCGAACACGATTTCGTAGCGCGGCAATGCTAGGAAATATGGAATTCATTGTCTAGAAAGTAATTAATAAACTCTAAATTTCAATTAATCATACTAGTCTTGCAAACGGGCAATGCAACCGGCGATAAAGCCGGGAAAATAAGAATTAGGGTTGATAGCGATTTTACTTTATATTGTCTCCAGTTACATGGTGATACGTGGCTTCCCTTCCTGGTTTTTTCTCCCGTGCTTACTGGCGCGGGCCCAGCCTTGCCCCGTGACAGCACGGGCGCTGCCATGTACCTTGTCGTAATCAATTGTTTACCCCTCACGGCGCCAATGAAAGGGACCGAGTCCCTGGCACATGGGGATGAACAATTGCGTTTGGCCCTTATACCCGCGGCCAAACACACAATATGATTGGAATCATGGTTAGTTGGCTAATTTCTTACGATTTAAGGGTTATGTCGGCTGGTGTCGGCGATGAGGACGGCGACAATGGCACCAACGACAGTGGTCCTGCAACCGGGGTTATCACCAGGACCAAGACGAAAACAAAAAAACCGTCCATGTACAAGGTGATCCTACTGAATGACGATTACACACCGATGGAATTTGTTGTTCATATACTCGAACGCTTCTTCAGAAAAGGCCACGAAGAAGCCACAAAGATCATGTTTCATGTCCATCAACGTGGTGTCGGCGTCGCCGGAGTTTATCCGTACGAAATTGCCGAGACCAAAGTGACACAGGTGATCGATTTGGCGCGAAACAACCAGCACCCGTTGCAGTGCACCCTAGAAAAGGATTGAGGGGTAAGGTTTATGCTGTCGCGTAATTTGGAGAAGACGTTGCATCGCGCTTTGGCGTTTGCCAATCAGCGCCGTCATGAGTTTGCCACGCTCGAGCATTTGTTGCTGGCATTGTTGGAGGATCAGGATGCCATCGCGGTGATGCGCGCCTGCGGCATCGATATGCAACGGCTGCGTGATGATCTTGTAACTTATATCGACAATGATCTCGCCAGCCTGATTCTCGACCGCGAGGAGGATGCGAAGCCCACCGCGGGGTTCCAGCGCGTGTTGCAGCGCGCCGCCATTCATGTCCAATCCTCGGGCCGCGAAGAGGTCACCGGCGCCAACGTCCTGGTGGCCCTGTTCTCGGAACGCGAGTCCCACGCCGTCTATTTCCTGCAGGAGCAGGAGATGACGCGCCTCGATGCGGTCAATTATATCTCTCATGGCATCGCCAAGGTGACATCGCGCTCCGAACGCCGCGGCGGCCAAGGCTCGGACTCGGATACGCCAAAGGAGCGCGACCGCGACCGCGACCGCGACCGTGACCGCGACAGGGATCGCGACAGGGATGTCAAACGCGGCCATGAGGCCCTTGACGCCTATTGTGTCGATCTCAATAAGAAGGCGGCCCGCGGCAAGATCGATCCCTTGATCGGGCGTGTCAACGAGGTCGAACGCACGATCCAGATCCTGTGCCGGCGCACCAAGAACAACCCCCTCTATGTCGGCGATTCCGGTGTCGGCAAGACCGCCATCGCCGAGGGGCTGGCGCTACGCATCGTCAATGGCGAGGTGCCAGAAGTGCTTTTGGACGACACCATCTTTGCCCTGGATATGGGCGCGCTGTTGGCGGGCACCCGCTACCGCGGCGATTTCGAGGAACGCATCAAGGCGGTGTTGGGCGAGTTGGAGAATCACGAGGGCGCCATCCTGTTCATCGACGAGATTCACACCGTGATCGGCGCCGGCGCCACTTCCGGCGGTTCGATGGATGCGTCGAATCTGTTGAAGCCGGCCCTTGCCAGCGGCACCCTGCGTTGCATCGGTTCGACTACCTACAAGGAATACCGCAATTATTTCGAGAAGGACCGTGCCCTGGTGCGCCGCTTCCAGAAAATCGACATCCACGAACCGTCGATTGCCGATACGGTGAAGATTCTCCAAGGGCTCAAACCCTATTACGAGAAGCACCACAAGGTGCGCTATACCAACGATGCCATCGTTTGCGCCGTCAATCTCTCGGCGCGTTACATCAACGACCGCAAATTGCCGGACAAGGCCATCGACGTCATCGATGAGGCCGGCGCGGCGCAGATGCTGGTGCCCCTCAACCGCCGGCGCAAGGTTATCACGGTCAAGAATATCGAGACGATCGTGGCCATGATCGCGCGGATTCCACCCAAGACCGTCTCCAGCACCGATAAGGAAAGCCTGCGCAATCTCGAAGGTGAACTGCAGAGCGTGGTGTTCGGCCAGGATAAGGCCATCGGGGCACTGGCAAGCGCCATCAAGCTCGCGCGCGCGGGCCTGCGTGAACCCGAAAAGCCGATCGGCTCCTATCTGTTCTCTGGGCCCACCGGGGTCGGCAAGACCGAGGTCGCCCGCCAGCTTGCCCGTATCCTGGCGGTTGAACTCACCCGCTTCGACATGTCGGAATATATGGAGCGCCATTCGGTGTCGCGTTTGATCGGGGCGCCGCCGGGCTATGTCGGATTCGACCAGGGCGGGCTTTTGACCGACGCCGTCGATCAGAATCCCCATACGGTGCTGCTGCTCGACGAAATCGAGAAGGCTCATCCCGACCTGTTCAATATCCTTCTCCAGGTCATGGACCACGGCAAGCTGACCGACCACAACGGCAAGAGCGTGGATTTCCGCAACGTCATCCTGATCATGACCACCAACGCCGGCGCCACCGAGCTTGCCAAGGAGGCCATCGGCTTTGAACGCACCCAGCGCGTCGATGATGACGAAGAGGCGATCAAGCGCATGTTCACCCCGGAATTCCGCAATCGCCTGGATGCCACCATCCGCTTCTCGGGCCTCGATCCCAAGATCGTCGCCTTGGTCGTCGATAAGTTCGTCATCGCCCTGGAAGAACAATTGGCGGACCGCAACGTCGTGATCGAACTCACCGACGCCGCCCGCGGTTGGCTCGCCGTCAAGGGCTACGACAAGATGTTCGGTGCCAGGCCACTCGCGCGGGTCATCCAGGAGAGCATCAAGCGCCCGCTCGCCGATGAGCTATTGTTCGGCAGCATTGAAAAGGGCGGCTTGGTTGAGGTCGATATCAAGGACGACAAGCCGGTCTTCAAGCTGCGCGAACTGCCCAAGAGCCCACCCAAGGGTGGACGCAAGGGTGGGAGAAAGGGCGGTCCCAAGGGCGGGTCCGGTCCCAAGGGCGGCAAGACGGCGAAGGCCAAATCTTCCAAGCCCCCAAAGGCCCCAAAGGCACCCAAGATCCCGGTGCTGGTGGAATAGACTGGTGGAATAGAAGGGCCGGCCGAATTCAGGGTTTCCCGCCCGGTTGCTGCCCTAAGGCGTGGGGAAGCTTATGCCGCCGCCACCGGTTTCCAGGAGATTGCGGAGTGGTTCTCCCGCCCCGAGGCGGCGGAGATTTTCGGCGAAGATGTGCTTGAGGTTTTCATAGCTGTCAAATCCCGCCGCCGAGACATGGGGTGAGATGATCACGTTTTCCATGTCCCATAGCGGGCTTTCGGGCGTCAGCGGTTCGGGATCGGTGACATCAAGGGCGGCGCCCGCGATCTTGCCATCCTTGAGGGCCTGGGCCAGCGCCGCCTCGTCCAGGATCTCGCCCCGGGCAACGTTGACGACATAGGCGGTGGGCTTCATGGCGGCCAAGGCCCGGGCGCCGATCAAATGATACCTCGAAACATCCGAGGCAGTGGCGATGACCACCGCATCGGCTTGGCTAAGCGCTTCCAACATTTTCTCGCGCGGGAAAACCTGGTCCACGTCGGGCGAGCTGGCGGCGCTCCGGGAGATGCCGATCACGCGCATGTCGAAGGCCTTGGCCTTGCGGGCGACGTCGCGTCCAATCCCCCCGAGCCCGACAATGGCCAGGGTGGCGCCATGGAGGCCGCGTATGGCCGGGTTGATCTCGGCCCGGACCCAAAGGTGGCGGCGCTGGGCCTCGCGCAGGTCCCAAAGCCGGCGTGTTAAGGCCAGCATGAGGGTCATGGCATGCTCGGCGCAGCCCAGCGCCTTGGCCCCGGGTGAATAGGTCACGGGAATATTCCCTGGAAGGCCCATATTGACCGCCCGCTCGAGCCCCGCCGAGTGGGAATGGATCCACCCAAGGCTATCGGTCCGGGCGCGTGCAAGGGCTGCACCCAATTCCGGCGTGCAGATGCGGTTGCTCAGGATCAGGATATCCGCATCCCCGATTTCGGCTTCGCAGGTGTCCACCGACCATACGATGGACCAGTCAAGATCGGGGAAATCGTCGGCGAACCGGATGATCGGGTCAGCCCTGCGGTTGGTGTAGATCACCGCCTTCAAAGCAATATCTCCTTGTTCCCCGGGGCCCAAAGGGCCGCGAATTTGCCGGTCACATTAGCCGATAATGGCCGTGGGTTAGGATTTCATTAACCATTCATTAACTGCAATTAATTAATACAAAACACTTAAGGAATCCGTCTGGGGAAAGACGTGACAGTAAAGCCTCTAACCGACCCGCCGGCCGGGCCAATCAAGACGTGTTTGCGCCGCTTCACAGACCGTTGTGAAGCCGGGCTCGGCATCGCCGCGGGCTCGGCGGCGGCGGCGTGGCGCGCCATGGGAATGGAACGCACAAAATCTCTGCTGTCGTCAGGGAAGTTTGCGTTCCTGAAAACCAACAACAATGTTCGCTCAAAATTCAACGTGCAAGAAGCGGCGAATAAGTCCCTCGCCGAAAGCGAAGCCTATATTCGCGGCGTCATGGAGAAGGTCGTCGACGGCATCATCACCATCAATGAACAAGGATGCATCGAATCCTTCAATCCTGCCGCGGAAGGCATCTTCGGATTTAAGGCAAAAGAGGTGGCGGGCCGCAACGTCTCGATCCTGATGACAAAGGGGGAAGCGGGCCAGCATGATGGCTATGTCAAGGAGTACCTCCATACCGGAAATGGCAAGATCCTCGGCGTCGGCCCGCGCGAGGTCACCGGCAGGCACAAGAACGGCACCACCTTTCCAATGTCACTTGCCGTCAGCGAGATGCGTCTCGGCGATAGGCGCCTGTTTATCGGCATCACCCGCAACATTACCCAGCGCAAGCAAAACGAAGCGGAAATCGCTAAGAAATCGGCGCTGCTCGAGACCAGCCTCGACAGCATGGATCAGGGGTTCTGCGTTTTCGATGCGGATCACAAACTGATCGCATTCAACCAGAAATATGTTGAACTCATTGATTTCCCGCCGGACTTCATTCAGCCGGGACTGTCCTACGAGGATATCGCGCGTTTCAATGCCGAACGGGGGTTTTACGGCACGGGAAATGCCGAACAGGTTCTGGCGGACCGTTTGGAGACCCTGGGAGAGAATTCATTGGTCCGGGCTGAAATCATCCGGCCTGATGGCGCCACCATTTCCGTGCGCCGCCGCCCGATGCCCGATGGCGGCTTCGTGTCCACCTTCACCGACATCACCGAACGCAAGCGGGCAGAGGATGATCTTGCGGCCAGCGAGGCACGATTCCATACCCTGGCCAAGGATTCACCGGTCGGCATTTTTCAGACCGACGCCCTGGGAAATTGCCTTTACGTCAATGAACGGTTGTGCGAGATGGCGGGGATCGGGCCCTCCGAAGCCTATGGCGAAGGCTGGACCAAATGCCTGCATCCCGATGACAGTGAACGTGTCTTGCGGGAATGGTTCGAAGCCATAAAGGCCAAGGCCCCATTCCAAGCGGAATTCCGCTTTGATTGCCCCATGGGGATCAAAACCTGGGTATACGCCCAGGCGAGCCCGGAACACGGGATGGGTGGCGTCCTTGAAGGCTATGTGGGGACCATTACCGACATCACCGAACGCAAGCAGGCGGAAGAGGACCTTGCCGAGAAATCCGCGCTGCTGGAGATGACCTTCGAGAACATGTCCCAGGGCATTTGCGTTTATGACGCCGATAGCGAACTGGTGGCATTCAACCAGACCTACAGTGACATGTATCGCTTCCCCTACGGTTATTTGCAGCTTGGCCGCAAGTTCGAGGATATTGTCAGCTTCAATATCGAACGTGGCTTCTCTGATGCCGGCGAAAGCAAAATTCGTGTTGGGGAGATTTTGGAGTCCGTTGGCAGAAACGAAAATTACCAGAGGGAATTTGTAACACCTCACGGCCAGATCACCGCCATTCGCCGCAAGCCGATACCCGGCGGCGGTTTCATCGTCACCTATACCGATGTCACTGAACGCAAAAAGGTGGAACAGGAATCGGCGGAGAAATCAGCGCTGCTCGAGGCCACCTTCGCGAACATGGCGCAGGGTTTTCACGTCTTCGACGCGGATCTTAAATTGGTCGCGTTCAACCGGAAATATCTGGAGGCCGTGTGTATTCCGGAGGAGTTGGTTCGCATTGGGATGGACTATGGGGAGATCATCCGCTATCGGGCCGAAAGAGGAGATTTCGGCGACGCCGACCTCGAAGCGATCATCACCCGGCGGGCAAAAAGCATCCGATCCCGGGAAGAACATTTTAATGAATTCACCAACCCGGTCGGTAAGATCTATACTATTCAGCGCCGGGCGATGCCCGATGGCGGTTTCGTTTCCACCTTCACCGATGTCACGGAACGCAGAAGGGCGGAATCGGATTCGGCGGAAAAATCCATCCTGCTTCAGACCAGTCTAGAGAATATGGGCCACGGTTTTTGCGTCTATGATTCCAACCACAAGATCGTGGCATTCAACCAGAAATTCATTGAAATGAGTGGCCTGCCGTCAGGCTTCAACCCCTTGGGCGTGTCCCATGAACAAATTCTACGTCAGCGCGCGGCAGCTGGGGTTCTGGGCAAGGACACCGGCGAGGAATTCATCCAAGAGCGGCTCGAAAACGTCCAGGCGGGTTTGGATTCAAGAAACGAAAGGACGCGGCAGGACGGCGCCGTTTTGGTCTTTCAACGCAAATTCATGCCCGATGGCGGGTTCGTCATCACCTATACCGATGTCACAGATCTGAAACGGGCCGAAATTGCGCTGGCGGAGAAGTCCACCCTTCTCGAGGCCACCTTTCAGAACATGGCACAAGGCTTTGCCGTGTTCGATGCCAGCCAAAAGCTGGTCGCCTTCAATGACAAATTCACTGAATTGGGCCAATACCCTCCCAAGCTCATCCGTTTGGGGGTGCGGCGTGAGGAACTGCTCCGCTACCGTGCTGAAAAAGGGTTTTTAGGTCAGGGCGATGTCGAGGATGTGGTCCAAGATCGCATGACAAGCGCCGCAGCCAAGGAAATTCGCAATAACGAGCATGTTCTAGACGATGGCACAGCCTATATTTACCAGCGCGCGCCGATGCCCGATGGTGGGATCATTGCCTCATTCACCGATATCACCGACCGAAAGCAGGCTGAAGAAGCCATGCGCCAGGCCAAGGAACAGGCCGAATTCGCCAACCGCGCCAAGTCCGAATTCCTCGCCACCATGAGCCACGAATTGCGCACGCCGTTGAACGCCATCATCGGCTTTGCCGAGATCATCAACACGGAACTATATGGCCCCATCGGCGAAAAGAAATATGCCGAATATCTCAGGGATATTCATGAGAGTGGCTCCCACCTTCTGTCGCTGATCAATGACATCCTGGACGTTTCAAAGATCGAGGCCGGCCAAGTCGAACTTACCGAGGAGGATATCGATATTGCCAAGTCGATCAATACCGTGGTGCGGCTGGTCACCGAAAAGGCGCAGCAAAGCGATCTGAAATTGATCACCAAGATAGATCGGGACATGCCCCGGATCCGGGGCGATAACCGCCGCATCAAGCAGATACTCCTCAACCTCGCTTCCAACGCGATCAAATTCACCCCAGAGGGCGGTCGGGTCACGATCAATGCCCGGCTCGGCGATGACGGCGGTTGCGAGCTCTCGGTCAGCGATACCGGCATCGGTATTCGGCCCGAGGATATTGATCGTGTCACCAGGCCGTTCGGACAGGTCGAAAGCTCATTAAGCCGCAAGCATGAGGGAACCGGCCTGGGGTTGCACCTGGCAAAGTCCTTCGCCGAACTCCATGACGGGACCTTGAATTTGAAAAGCGTGTCCGGCGCCGGCACCACCGTGACCATATGCTTCCCGCCATCAAGAACAATTACGCCTTCGCGGTCATCAATCGCCAAGACCTAGTTTCTATACCGGGGGTTCCATACTCATTCAGGGGTGTGGGGATGGCGGCCCTGGGATTGCCACTTGCCAGCACACCGGAATTCAGAATTCATCGATGTCTTCGGTTGGCTGGCCGGGGGGTATCTGGCCGGAGCCGTCCTTGCGGAACGGAGTCATCTGGCCCAGCGCGTGGCGTTCGAATTCGATCTCGCGGCGTTCTTCATTTAAGAACTGCTCGACCGCCTGGCGGAACCCGGGATCACGGATCCAGTGGGCCGAATAGGTCGCGGCGGGTACATAACCGCGTTGGATCTTGTGGCGTCCGCCGGCGCCGGCCTCGACGCGTAAGAGGCCGCGTTCGATGGCGAAATCCATGGCGCGGTAGTAGCAGACCTCGAAATGCAGAAACGGGTGGTACTCGACACAACCCCAATTGCGGCCATAAAGGGCGTCGTCGCCCACAAGATTGAGGGCGCCGGCGATGGGCACGCCGTCGCGTTCCGCCATCACCAGAACAACCTTGTCGGCCATGGTCTGGCCCAGGCGGTCGAAGAAGTCGCGGTTGAGATAGGGATGGCCCCATTTGCGGTTGGCGGTGTTCAAATAGAACTCGAAGAAATTGTCCCAATGGTGGGCCAAGATGTCGCACCCGTTAAGGGTCTCGATCTGAATTCCCGAGGCCAGGGCGTCACGGCGTTCGCGGCGGATCATCTTGCGCTTGCGTGACGCCAGCGAGTCCAGGAAATCGTCGAAATCGCCGTAACCGGGATTGTGCCAGAAGAACTGTTTGCCTTCGCGCTGCAGGAATCCCTCGGCGCCCAGACCAAGCCACTGGTCCTTGGTGGGAAAGGTGACATGCACAGAGGACACCTTGAGCTGCTTTGCCACCTCGACCAGCCCGGCGGCGAGCGTCTTGACCACGGCAGGGCGCAGCTCGGGCGCAACGCTGTCGCGAACCAGAAGGCGCGGACCGGTCACCGGCGTGAAGGGGATGGCGGCCTGGAGCTTGGGGTAATAGTGGCCGCCGGCGCGCTCATAGGCTTCGCCCCAGCCCCAATCGAAAACATATTCGCCGTAGGAATGGCCCTTGAGATACATCGGTACGGCGCCGATCAGGGCACCCGACTTGTCTTCGAGGCACAAATGCCGCGGCCCCCAGCCGGTCTCGGCCGAGGCCGATCCGCTGTCCTCGACGGCGGCTAGAAAGCCATGGCTGACAAAGGGATCATTGGTGCCGGCGCAGGCATCCCACGCTTCGGCGGAGATTTCACCGATGCCGCCAAGGACCTTGATGGCGACCGGTTGGTTTTCGTTGCCGTCGGGCATGGCCGGATGATGGCGGTTTTGCCGCGGTGAGGCAATGGCGCGATTAAGAGAGTTCAAACACCCCGTCGACCTCGACGGCGACCCCCAAGGGCAGGGAATTCACTCCCACCGCGGCCCGGGCGTGGCGGCCATTGTCGCCAAGCACGTCGACCATGAGATCGGACGCGCCATTGATGACCTTGGGGTGGTCGGTGAAGCCGGGATCGGCATTGACGAAACCGGTCAGCTTGACGCAACGCTTGATATGCTCAAGGCCACCTGCCGCAGCCTTGGCCTGGGCCAATAGGTTGATGGCGCAGAGCCGCGCCGCGTCCTGGCCCTGTTCCAGGCTCAGATCGGCCCCGACCTTACCGATGAATTTGAGCTCGCCCCCTGACATGGTGATCTGTCCGGAAATGAAGACCAGGGGACCGGCGATGACAAAGGGAACATAATTGGCCACCGGCGCCGTGACTTCGGGGAGGGTAATGCCAAGCTCGGCGAGCCGCTGTTCGATGTCATTGCTCATGGTGGCAAATAATATGCCGCAAAATAAAAAAGAGGGGGGTGCCCGCTAAGCACCCCCCAGTTTCAGGGAGAACCTACACCACTCGTACGCTACTTAGCTACAGCCACTGGTGGCGCCACAGGTGTTGCATTTGAGGCAAGTCCCGTTGCGCACCAGGGTGAAGTTGCCGCATTCGTCACAAGGATCGCCCTCGAATCCCTTCAACCGCGCCTCGCGGATCTGGGATAGTTTCGAGTCGACGTGTCCTACGACGGCGGCACTGACAGCGACAGCCTCAGCGGGGCCATTGCCGGTCAGGGCGGGGGCGGCGGCGACAGCTTCCGTGACCATTTCACCGGTCACCTCGGCGACCGTTTCAAGGGCCACCTTGGCGGTCGCACCACCACTAAGCACATAAAGATTTTTGCGGACGAAGCCGTTGCTGGCCAGGCTGCTGTATACGTCCACGGATTCCTCGTTGGCGGTTTCCGGCAGATCGCCCTCGCCACTGCCGCGGCCGACGGCGTCGGGCAGAAGATCGCTGGGTCCGACATGGGCGAGATCGCTGCGGCCCATATAAGAGATCGCCAGTTCGCGGAACACATAGTCGAGGATCGATGTCGACATCTTGATGGCTTCGTTGCCCTCGACGATGCCGGATGGTTCGAACCGGGTGAAGGTGAAGGCCTCGACGAACTCTTCCAACGGCACGCCATATTGCAGGCCGATGGAGATGGCGATGGCGAAGTTGTTCATCAGGCTGCGGAACGCGGCGCCTTCCTTGTGCATGTCGAGGAAGATTTCGCCGATCGTACCGTCTTCGTATTCGCCGGTGCGCAGATAGACCTTGTGGCCGCCGACGATCGCCTTCTGGGTGTATCCCTTGCGCCGCGATGGCAGGCGCCGGCGTTCGGAAATGAAGCGCTCGATAATGCGCTCGGCGATGACCTTGGCCTGTGCCGGCTGGTTCGAATTGGCAACCTCTTCCACCAGCTCTTCGACGGTCTCGTCGTCGAGGACCACGGCGCTGAGCGGCTGCGAAAGCTTCGAGTTGTCACGGTAGAGCGCATTGGCCTTGAGCCCGAGCTGCCAGGACAGCATGTAGGCTTCCATGCAATCCTCGATCGACGCCGCGTTGTCCATGTTGATGGTCTTGGAGATGGCGCCCGAGACGAAGGGCTGTGACGCCGCCAGCATGAAGATGTGGCTTTCGACCGAAAGCGCGCCGGTGCCGTTGCGCCCGCACGGGCTGGCGCATTCGAACACGGACAAATGATCGGCTTGGAGATGGGGGGCGCCTTCCATGGTCATGGCGCCGCAGCAATAGGTGTTGGCGGCTTCGATGTCGTCCTTGGTGAAGTCAAGGGCCTCGAGCATGTTGAAGCTGACATCGTCGAGCTGCTCGGTGGTGAAGCCAAGGACCTTGGTGCAAAACTCCTCGCCCAGGGTCCATTTGTTGAAGGTGAATTTGATGTCGAAGGCGTTGGCCAGGCCGTCTTCCAACGCCTGCAGGGTGCTCATATTGAAACCGTGCTGTCGCAGGGTGTCATGGTTGATGGCCGGCGCGTCCTTGAGGGTGCCGTTGCCGACCGCATAAAGAACCATGTCCTCGATCTGGCTCTCGCCATAGCCGAGGGTCTTCAAGCCCACCGGTACGGTGCGGTTGATGATGCGGAAATAACCGCCGCCGGCCAGCTTCTTGAACTTGACCAGGGCGAAGTCGGGTTCGATCCCGGTGGTGTCGCAATCCATCACCAGGCCGATAGTGCCGGTCGGCGCGATCACCGAGACCTGGGCATTGCGGAAGCCGCATTGCTCACCCAGTTCCAACGCATCGTCCCAGGCCCGGGCCGCCGCCACAGCCAGATTGACATCGGGGCAGTTGGGGATATCGAGCGCCACCGGCGGGATCGACAGCCCTTCATAGCCTTCCTTCTCGCCATAAGCGGCTTGGCGGTGGTTGCGGATCACCCGCAGCATGGCGTCCCGGTTCTTCTCATATCCCGGGAAGGACCCCAGTTCACTCGCCATTTCCGCCGAGGTGATATAGCTGGTGCCGGACATCAGCGAGGTGACCGCCCCGCACAGGGCGCGGCCCTCGTCTGAGTTGTAGCCAAGGCCGGACGCCATCAACAAACCGCCAAGGTTGGCAAAACCGAGACCCAGCGTGCGGAACTCGAAGGACAACCGGGCAATTTCCTTGGAGGGGAATTGCGCCATCAACACCGAAATCTCGAGCACGATGGTCCACAGCCGCGCCGCGTGCTGGAAGCCCGAAATGTCGAATTTGCCGTCATCCTGGCGGAAGGCCAGAAGGTTGATGGAGGCCAGGTTGCACGCGGTGTCGTCCAGGAACATGTATTCGGAGCACGGGTTCGATGCGTCGATGCGGCCCGAATTGGGGCATGTGTGCCATTCGTTGATGGTGGTATCGAACTGCAGGCCGGGATCGGCGGAGGCCCAGGCCGCATAGCCGATCTGCTCCCACAATTCACGGGCCTTGAGGGTCTTGTGCACCTTGCCGTCGGTGCGCCGTATCAGATCCCAATCGCCGTCTTCGCGGACCCTATGCAGGAAGTCGCTGGTGACACGCACCGAATTGTTGGAATTCTGGCCGGAAACCGTGAGATAGGCGTCCGAATCCCAATCGGTGTCGTAGGTCTTGAAATCGATCGATTT